>CAZCLS010000047.1:0-6142 GCA_964499565.1 uncultured bacterium | reverse complement strand
AACCATACCGCATCCATGCTTACCTTTTCAAGCATCTGGTTGAAATCCGTGAATACTTCCCCCCCGTATTCCTTCTGCTTTTCTTTCGCGGCTTCTTCCCGGATATCACATAACCCGACTATCTCTACTCCCGCCCGCTTCGTTAATGTGCGCAAGTGTACTCCTGAAATACCCCCGGTCCCTATAAATCCTACTTTCATATAGCCTGCTCCTGTTCAATGAGTTGTGAAAGATACGCTATCGTTTCACGAATGTCTTTCTGTTGCTGTTCGCCCGATATTTCGCGTTCTATGATATATTCTCCCTTGAATCCAATCGCTTCCAATTCTTTTACGAATTCGGGAAATCTAACCTTGCCGGTCCCAACCTTTACTTCATGCCCGAGCTTCATCGGATCGGTCGGGTAAAACGCGTCTTTTGCGTGTATGTTGCGGACATACCGCCCGAATACATCCAGTGCGTCAATCGGATTGGCTTTGCCGTACAATATCAGGTTGGCCGGGTCTAAGTTGATGCCCATGTTCCCCGTTCCCACTAATTCTATCAAGCGCAGCATTGCTACCGGCGTTTCCTGCCCGGTCTCAAACCAGAATTCCAGACCAAGCGTTTTATAATGCTCCGCGATAGCTCCAACTGCTTCAACTAATGGAGGTAATTCCGGCGATTTGGCGTTTTCAGGTATAAAGCCTAAATGTGTGATTACCGCCGGTAACCCGATCTTTGCTGCGAAGTCTCCCGCCTGCTTCATCACCGCTACCCGCTCTTCCCGGTATGCCGCGGGTACCAGTCCCAGTGTTTCCGGCCCGTCGATCAAGTCCCATACTGCCGGCCCGGGCCAGCCCGCCCATAATGCTGTCACTCGAACCCCGGTTTCTTCCTGCTCTTTCCTTACCGCTGCCGCTATGCTGTCTGTCCACATCGCCGGGTTCCAACTGACTAACTGACATACCGGCAATCCGAAATCCGCAACCGCTTTCAGACTCTTGTCTTCTTTGAGATTGGCCATTACTCCTATTCGTTTGTTCATATCAACGTCCTTTGCAGTTATGATTACATCCGATTCATATCGGCATTTCATCTCATTTGATTCTAATGGGAAGATTATACTGAAAAACACTCCCGTTTTCCATGTTTTTCAGTTTCATGAAACTTGCGTATTTGAAACCTATTCCATCCCATCAAGGAAGATCGTGAAAAAACACAGCCCGAAGGCCGCTCTCCAATTTTCTATTTAACCTTTTTACCTTCATTATATAGTATAGTTTCTTTCAAGGTGCCATTTCTATTCCACAATTGCCAGTTCCCATGCTTTTTGCCGTTTAAATATAAACCCTGCTTTTCTCTCTGCCCATTATCAAACCAGAATGTTGCCATGCCGTATTTTACGCCATTTGAATATGTACACTCATGACATTTTTCTCCGTTTTCGTACCAGCTGAAACGTTTCCCTTTTTGTTTAGAATAATAATATTCACCGCTTGTTCTTAATGCGCCATTGATGTACCATGTTTGATAAATCCCATGTCGCTCCCCCATCATACTATTTTCCTCGCTTCGTACGTTCCCGTTTGTATACCAACTTCTTGCAATTCCGTCCGGTTTGCCTTCTTTATATGTATGCTCATCAACCAGGACTCCGTTTTCTGAATAAACTGTCCATTTGCCATCCGGTACATTATTAGTATAATATCCTTTCATACGAATTTCCCCGGATGGATACCATTCAACATATTTCCCCTCTCTTACACCATTCTTACAGTCACTCTCTGTCTTTAAATTCCCATTATCAGAGACAATTGAATATATACCGGTTCTGCCACCACTAGTATTAAGTCTGTTATTATATATTGTTTCCTCACTTTCCGGCGTCCACCATAAACCATATTTATTTGTCCAATATATTCCAAAATCAGGTTTTTTTGTATAATGCCAAAAATAATATACTTCAGCTTGATTTGTGACAAGTGCTGGATTTAATACTATGTATGATATAGAATAAACGGAACCTGATTTTAAATATAATTTATGTTCTTCAGGTTTTACATCATATTTATTATCATTAGACCATTTTAGAGAATTTAAAAAGCGATCTGTTACCGGAGGAATATCTAACGCTAACATATTATAGCCATTTTTTGTATAAGTATTGTACGTTTGATAACAAATTAAGTTTGTTCCATCAACATCTCTATTATATATTACATTCGAAGTTTCTTTATTAATAATTTCAATGTGGAGTTTTAACGGTTTAATCTTCGTTTTTGTTAAATCATCAGTGACAATAAAAAAGTCTATATAATCTGTATCAGGCACCGTAAATTCTTGTTCAAGCCTGCTGCCGACTTTATCAAGATTAATATGGCCTAAAGGTGTTAACAAACATCCATCTTCACGATCGTATGTGTTCATGCATCCATACAATACAATTATAATGCTATATTTACTTATATGTTTTAGTAATGTTTTTGTTTTCATCATAAACCTTCGAATTCTCAGTCTATTTCTTCTGTACAACCTTTACTTACCTGTAAGCAATCAGCAATTAACCTGTCTGCATATGCTTTACAGTCATACGAATTTTTATAATACTTTAAAAAACCGGTATATGTTCCTCTTTCTTTCTGTAAACAGTCTTTGAACTTTTGAGCATTGATTTTACATGCTTCAACTATATAAATTTCTTTATTAACATTATTGAATACTTCATCCAAATCACAACCTATATACTCTCCTTTTTTTTGTCTATTCTCCAGTTCTATATGTAATTTACCACTCATAGGATCAGGACTAAGATACAATCGGTTATTATAATAATTAAATCCAATCGAAGTACTGTCAGGAAATTCAAACCATGTATGCCCTTCATTTGAACCAACAGGTGCCCATTTCTCAAATCTTTTGATTTTAGTATCAATAATTTTAGTCCTGGAAACTTTTTTGCCTTTCATGCTGTTTTCTACTAATGTTCCCCCTTTACAGCAGCAATGTGTCTTCATATCATAAAACTTCCCTCCACAACAATTTTTCTCTTTAAATTTAGGCTCATTTAATCCTGACCTATATTCTCCATATTGGTCTTTTATATATGTATGAGTGCCTAATACATCAATCCTTACCACCGGCCCATTCCCCACAAACCCATACAGATTCAATCCGCCATCTTCCCCAATCGGGTCCCTGGTTATCCACCGGCCCAGATCAGCCGAATAGAACCGGTAGCCGTAATAATTCAAGCCCCATTGCCGTTCATACCGCTTCGTCGAGAACAAATAGTCGTTGTAGTCCTTGTATGTTCCACTGCTCGCTATCAACCGGCCGTACGGATCATAGGTGTATTGCGCCGCGGTTGTTTTCGCGGTTGTCGATATGTCGATCAAACGGATCATATCCTTGTTTCTTTCTGGTTTCAAGCACATATACTTTTCGCGTTTACACAGTCGGCAAATTCCTTTTCCCTACGCATGTGCCGATTCTAGTATAATTATCATCATGTAGTTTGTCAATACCACCGAATCACCATTTTCATGCATTTCGTACCATTCGTGGTTCCCACATTCCGCAATCCGGAATCTCCTTTCCTCCAATCTTTCCAAAAATCCGCGACGGGATGAAACTGGACACTAATTTTGTGATGTACCAAAAAAAGTACTATAACCATACACGGTAATCGCAACTGCAATCTTAGACCGAAAAGAGAGGACAGTTGAATGATTAAAATGGTGGATAGACTAAAGAAAAATCAGCACCCAATGGGTGTAAAAAAAGGCTGGAAAAAATCTTCGGGAAATCGTACTCGTACTCAGTCCTGAAGGGACGGTACTCGTACTCGACAATAACGCTGCTTGAAGAGGCCGAGTACGAGTACGCGTGCGAGTGCGAGTACGACAATGACGGGGAACGCTCCCCCTTTATCATCCCATCGCGGATTTGGGGTCTATCGCGGAATTTGGGTCTTTTCCCTTTCTTGACACTTTTCTGCTTATTTGCTATCGTTATCGTAACCAATTTGGAGAAACTACCGTGGAATACATGGAACGTGAGTTTTATTTGTGTTCACCCGAACCCGGTGCCCCATACCTCTACGACGTCTATGCCGCCGCTGTCGATAAATTCCTGCCGGCACCCCATGTCGAACGCCAACGCTCTGATATCTGCTCGATTGAACTCGTGATTGAAGGCAGCGGAGAGCTGACCGTTAATGACGCAACCTATGAACTCCGCCCGGGTGATGCTTTCATCCTCCATTTTAACGAGTTTCATTCCTACCATCCTCACTATGCTGAAGGTTGGCGTAAACCGGCGCTCGTATTCCGGCGCGGATTCATTTCCCAGGCTTTCCAGCAGCTCGGTCTGGATACCATCTCCAAAATATCAATCTCGCCCATGAACTTGCCCTTCATTGTCGGCTTATTCAGGCAAATCTATATGCTGCTCCAGTATCGCCCGGACGGCTATTACGAAGAAATGACCGCTCTGATCACCCGCCTGCTAGTCGCCCTGGCCCGTGAAGTGAGTACCAGAAGCGTTGAACATACCGTTCCCGCCCCCCTCTCAACCGCCATCCGGTTCGCCGAAACCCACTTGCACGAAAATGTGAATGTGACTGAAATGGCCCGGGCCGCTAAATGCAGCCGTACTCACTTGACCCGCCTGTTCAAAAAACACATGGGCACCAGTACCTGCAAATGGTTGAGCGAAACCAAAATGCGCTACGCCCGCCTCCTGCTCAACGAAACCACCAAACCTATTCATATCATCGGAGAAGAAGTCGGTTTTGTCGATCCCTACCAGTTCAGCGCTACCTTTCACCGCGTCGTTGGCATGTCGCCCAGCCAGTATCGCAAAAAATACCGCGCGCTCCATGTTGAAGAATAATATTCACAGCTGTCTGCTGACCAGATGACCGCCCCGTTTGAATTAACCGTATAACCGGAATAGCACCTAATGAAATGGCACAATGAATTTGCAGGATTGTTTTCTACCGGAAAAAATGCCCCACTCCCCTTCTCGTTCACCTATGACGGTCACTTGTCCGCTTCAATTCCGGTTGCCTGGTCAAGCCTCCCAACCGGTACAAAACCAGGCCGTAAAACAACGAGACTTACCGGTGTCATTCCGGAATCAGGACTGAAAGTCATTTGCGACCTGACGGTGTTCGATGATTTTCCAGCCTCCGAATGGCTCCTGTCTTTTGAGAATACCAGCGCTAAACCCAGCCGAATCCTGGAAAATATCAATGTCCTGGATTACCTGTTCACAACCCCTCTCACTGCCGAGACCAGCGGCCTCCACATGCCTTGCGATACTTTTCTCCCCCCTGCTCCCACCAGGCCCGAAGGAATGCCGCCCTTCATTCTTCACAGCACTAACGGCGCTCCATCCGATCCGTCTGACTTCGAGGTTTCAACTGTCGCTCTACATGCCGACGCCGCTATCAGACTGCACGCCGGAGGCGGCCGCAGCAGCAATCATGACTTTCCCTTCTTCCGGCTGGATTGCGGCCGCGGCGCGGCCATAATCGCTGTCGGCTGGTCCGGTCAGTGGCAGTCAACTATGCATGTCACTCCAGACGGGTCCGCCCTGCGCCTCCAAGCCGGTATGGAACACGCCCGCTTCTACCTTAATCCCGGCGAACGCGTCCGCATGCCCCGCATCCTTATGCTCACACATCAGGGTGACCGCAACGAATCACACAGTGTTTTCAGACGGCTGCTGAGCCGGTTTTATATCCCCAGCCTGCGCGGCGGCGATCCCGGTCCCTACCTGTATTGCAACACATGCTTCACCCGCAAAGGCGGCTGGCTTAACGAGTGTAACGAACAAAACCAGGTCTCCCTGATAAAAGCCCTGCACCCGCTGGGCGTCCAGGCGGTTATCACTGATGCCGGCTGGTTTACCGGCGGCTGGCCTGAAGGCGCTGGCAACTGGGACCCTGACCCCCTGAAATATCCGCACGGCATGCAGCCGGTCGCCAAAGCAGCAGCCGACGCGGGCATGATCTATGGCCTGTGGTTCGAGCCTGAACGGGTTGTTAACGGCACCACCGTGCATCGGGAGCATCCCGAGTGGATTCTGTGGAGTAAGAACGATCAAAAAACTGGTCTGCTTAATTTCGGGCTGCCTGCCGTGCAGGAATACTTTT
>CAZCLS010000046.1:0-14288 GCA_964499565.1 uncultured bacterium | reverse complement strand
GATATTCCTCAGTTTTATATTCAGCATTGAATTCCACGGCATCCTTTATCGTCGCCGATTCGTCAAGCTCCTGCGTCTTTTTGTTGCTCGTGCTACTGCTCCAGCTGCCATCATCATCACGATATTTGAGATAATTTTTGCATTTCACCTGCAGAGAATAAACATTGGTCTTAGTCAATCCTTCTAGTTCGACCGCGACACTCAGATAACATTCACGCTGCATGCTACGGCTGTCGGAATAGTTTGACTTGCTGTATGTTTTGAATGATGGTTTGGTTTCATTAGCGGTCACTTTCATTCTGACCCATTTATATTTCAGTTTTTCCGCCTCTTTCGCCGGCACCCATTTGTCTCCTGCTTTCACTAAGCCTTCGGCCCGCTTAGCTTCTTCAGCTTTGCGGATGCGCTCTTCCCGCTTGCGTACCAGCTCGCTGTATAAATCAGGGTTCAGTTGCCGGAAACAGGCAATCGTCATCCGGCGCCATTCTACTGATTGTTCGCCGTCGTCAGTTTTTATTACAATTTTAGTGTCGTCTTGTGAGATTACCTCGCCGCTTACCTTCTTGCCATCACGCAATACCACGGTTACTCCACTGCATGACAACGCCACTGCAACAACTACTATACACACACACAACCATGTTTTCATCGTTCTTTTCTCCGTTTATGTTATGCCGATTACTGTTATTGTCACTGTTGCGGCGCTTCGGTCACCTGCGAAATTTCATTCGTACCGAATGCCGCCAAATCCTGTCCTTTGGCGCAATACTCACGCCAGAAGCCGACCAGGGATATGCCCTTTTCCTCTATCGTCGTTTCCTTATACCAGAGATATACCATGTTCGTCGGCCACCGCACTACTATGCCTTGCGATTCGGGATGCCGGACTAGTTCTCCATTGGTTTCAATTGAAACTTCATTGGTATCAAATTCCATCCAGTAATATCCGTTACTGGTAATTGCCGCCATAAGCTCCAGTGCTTTTTCGCGTTTCATAAGCGATTCCTGCATGATGTTTACCCCACCGTACTTTTCCTGCAATTCGCGCAGATTTATCGTGATACCCTCGTTATCAGGATCCGGTGTCGGTGTCAGAATCGGCGGTTCCATGTCCTTGACCAGCTTGATAAAAGCTTCACGGGCTTTGTTCGTGTGAGATGCCGGTGAATGCATGTCATAGGAGTATTGTTTCAGCAGTATGCTGCCATCCGGCCGGACGTGCCATTCCGTTTCCCGATACTTCGGAAAAATACAGGAAACCAGCAGCAGTGATAGCGCTGTAATACAGGCTGAATACAGTAGTTTTGTGTTCATAACAGTTCCTCGTAGCTGTCGTGTGAAACGGTAGTGCATTGATGGAATCACAATAACAATTATACCATTTTCCGCACTTTTTGTTTCATGGCCATTCCAGCAACTACGACGAGTAATACTATGCCTCCCGGTTCCGGTATGCCCGTGCCGACCAGTAGCACGTCCGCGGCTCCTCCGCCGGTAAAGATAATGGTATTTGAATACCGGCCTTCTTCAATCGGCGCGAAATACACCTGCAGCGTAGTATAGGCATCCGGCTCGACAGTATAGAACGGATCACCACTCACACCGAATGGCTCGGTTATGTTCTGTACTTCGCCTGTCAGAATGCCATAACCATTGTTAGATACCTTCAGCGGTATGCTTGCCGACTCGTCTACTTCCACCTCGCCAAAATCAACACTGAGCGGCACACTGATGATCGGGTCGCCCAGGCGATTCAACAGGATTGCCAGCGGTTCGACCGTATTGACAAACGTCCCTTTTACAAACAACTGCATGCCATACGTGCCGTAATCATCCAGGCCTGACGCGTCGCATACCACCTCGATCGGCACGTTTTCTCCCGGAGGAAGAGTAGCACGGTTCGTTGAAATTCTGATCCAGCCCGGGTCTATATTTGCCGCCCACACTAATGCGTTAGCCATCAGCAGATCGCCATCAGTAGCGGGATCCCAACCGAGCGAGCTCGCATCGCTGGATACCGGGTAGAATCCAAGGTCAACCCGCCGGGTATGCGGATAATCTTTTACAAGTATCAATGGATTTCCTGTGTTCCATTCCGCAATCAGGGCAGCCCCCGGGCGCACATTGCTGATATATGGCAGATAGGCATTCTCTCCCCCGTCAAATGATGTTACTCCCGCCAGTACCGGATGCAACGGGTCGTAGAGCGTTCCCAGAACAGGATGATATCCTATTGTCAGGCCGTTATACACTGCAAGTATATAGTCGCTGGTATTCCAGCGACCATACATGCCGCTATAGCCTACTTCCTGGACCATGGCCACTACGCCGCCGCCGGCATTGGCATAATCATGGATGAGATTTCCCATTTCTGTAGAGTTATTATAACCATAGTAATTATACATTAGCACGGCGTCATATGCGGACAATTCGGATAGCGACGGCGTAGAATTCCACACATCTATGATAGTACTTGATTTCAATTTACCTGTCCGGTTCACTTTCGAGCGGATATCCTGCAGCCGGGTATCGCTGTCAGAACCGCAAATAGCCACGCCGGGTTTCGGCGTCCCGGAAAAGATCGTTCCACCCGCCGTAATGCCCTGGTCATTGAGCATAATTGTAACGTCAATCGGCAGCGGTCCGCTGTTCGATAACACAACCGTATTTGTAATGACTGCGTTTTTATATGCCTGCAGGTTAAGCGTTCCAGGCATACAAGCTAACAGCGACCCGGCCAGGGCAAAGTCATGCCGGGTGCTGCCTGACGGTTCGTTCAGGTTCACTCCTTTCATGGCCTGGCTGACGTAGTGCTCTTTGGCCACGCTCATGCTGTAGATGCCGTTTGGCATTGGTACCGTATACCAGCCGCCGGTATCAGTTACCGCCTGCCAGGTGAGCCGGCTGTCACTGATGGTTACGGAAACATCATCCAGCGGCTGACCGGAATGCGCAGCCGTTACCCGGCCGCATGCCACACCATAATTGGTATGCACGCCATGCACTGCAATACCGAGATCACTGTCAAGCGTCCACAAGCCCGAATTATGCATAACGACTGCCGAATACCCGTAGTGCGCGTTGTCAGACAGCAGCGCGTACCAGATTACTGCATTCGTGCCGATATCCATCTGCACGCCAAACCAGTAGGTGCTGCCGGCATCAATATGAAACGGCGTTTTCAGAACGAGTGAATATTCATACAATCCGTTCATGATTTCCATGGGAGCTTCACTGGCATAGCCTTTATGAAATTCTTCCCGCAGCAGAGTCCCGGGACGATAGGGATACATGGAATTACCACCAAATATTTTGATGATAAATCCGTTCTCACTGCCCGCATGCGATTGCTCGGGATAACCGCCATACCAGGCCAGCCCATAGACATATCCTTCGGCTGAAAAGGTCAGGTCATCAACTATCATGATATCGTTCTGCCCTATGACACTGTTCGAAACCAGCACAGACTCTACAGCATTCAAATCTGTATAGCGCAATGGCTGTTCTTTCAGCACCGTGCCCGGAATCAGCGGAGCCGTTGCGGTGATGCTCCCGCATTCATCCGGGCTGAATCCGTTCGCGCTGCCGTCGCCGTCGGCATACGTCCAGACTGTCTGCCCTTTTCTGAACCGGAAGCACCAGGCCAAGTCTCCCGCCATGGTAATCAGGCTCTGCGCCTGGTAGTAATCGCTGGTGGCATCCGATGATGTATACACCGCCGGCACCCACGTCCAGCCTGTAGTCGGATAGGTTCCGGCCCGGCCGTAACCCAGTTCCGCAATAATGTTCTGAGCCGGACCGCTGCTGCCGGTTTCGCCTTCGCGATACAGTCCGGCCGTCAGCGGCAGCGTGTATTCATAACAGGTCAGTTCCAGGGGGATCGTTGGTATAAGATACGCGTTGTCGATGTCCGTGCGATAATACCCGATCGATATGTCATCGATGTTCCAACCCGGATAGACAACCGAGCCGTCGGTCGGCCCCATTCCCCAGCGGAGAAAAACCGTCGGCTGGTTATCCGCGTAAGCCGATATATCAAACCGGCACTGCTGCCAATCCGTGTCATAGATGCCCTTTCCATACCCATCCCACACTTCATGCCAGACACTGCCGTTCACGCTGATTTCCAGAGTGGCATGATCACAGCAGCTTTCAACCGACAACCAGCGCCAGAATTCAAGCACAAGATTGCGCATGTCCGTACAGTTTATGACCGTTGTTCGCAGATAATAGGCCGGCATGTTGTCGGTATACATCCCATTCAGATTGTACCCGTACACATTTGGCCCGGTATGCCCGGAAACCGGATCGAACATCCACCCGTCTCCCTGTCCCTTCGGAACACCAAACGCCCACTGGCCCTGCGTGCTCCAGCCGGGATCGGTGTCAAGCAGCTCTTCCAGTGCCGTGTAATACCACGAGCAATGAGTGACGCACTTCATCTGATTGGTATAGACACCATCCGCCGACACTGCCATGACGATTCCTGTTGACCTATCTCCCGCCAGCGCGTCTTCCGGTATCAGCACCGATACGCTCGTCGTCACGACTCCCGCCGGCGGCAGGAGGAATGACACGATTCCTGTTATTCCCCAGCCGTCACTGTTGTATGCCAGGCTGAATTCGTTGCTGCCGCCGGTGTAATTCTGCAGGATGACCGGATACGCAACAACCGTGTCGGGATTGCCTTTTTTGGTGTGCCGTTCCGGGTCGAAATATATGTTTGGCAGTTGCTCCTGAACAGTAATCAGGTCTACCGCGCAATCACTCATGTAGCTATTCCCCGTCAGGCCTCTGAACCTGATCACGACCGGGGTTTTGCCGGCATAGGGCGTCAAATCCAGGGTTGCCTCCCGCCAGGGATCAGCCATGCTCGTTTGTTGTTGTCCGGATATAAGATAAACACCATCATGCCAGACGCCGTCATTAATGTCAACGGTAAGCGTGCCTATGTCTCCTCCGTACATATGATACATGAATGACAGGCGGGGATGGTTCAGTGCCGTGAAATTGAATCCGGCGTCAAGCAGGGCCGTGCAGTTGTTATACCCGGACGCTTCAGTGTATATGTACCATTCGCCGTCAGCTGCCCCTTGCGGGCCGGTCGAGGATGACGGGGTCGCGCCGGTTCGGCGCGTCCATTCAATATCGGCTCCTGCAACCGGCGACCACTGCCCGAGCCCGGTTTCAAAACTTTCACTATAGGGATAACTGCTGATAAGTCCGGTGAATGTCCGCGCTGAAGTGGATATCGGGAACGAATAGGTTACACTGTTCGTCGACCAAGCCTGGAAATAATAGACGGTGTTGGGCGTCAGGCCCGCCAGCAGCAAATTGGTGTTTCCGCCGACATAGACCACGCCACCCCCTCCTTCAATCTGGTCTCCCGGCGAATATGCGAGCGTCGGTGTGCCGAATAATGGAACCATATTGGTTGCGATCATGACTGCGTCGCCTGTGATATTTGTCATCCAGGTCAGCAGAATTTCCGTCTCGCTCAGCGGTCGCGCGCCGAAGCGCTCGGGAGGATCAGGCATGCCCGGCACCGTTTCTATCACCGTGACATCATCAACCTGCCACCACCAGTCCCAGCCACTGACATATCTGAAGCGAATGACAACCGTGCTGGAACCCACATACGGTTCAAGATTGATGAACACCTCTTCTCCCGGGCCTTCCGGGTCGTGCGACTCGTTCCATGACAGCATGGTTGTCCAGGTTCCGCCTCCGTCAGCGCTGATATCGACATCGGCGTGGTCGGTTCCCGGTGCCGGATCGATGTCTTTGTAGGCGCTGACAAATGACAGCATAGCCCCGGGCGTGGACGATAAATTAATGACCGGCGTTCTCAACTCCGTGTCCACGTTGAAACTATAGGCATCATCAGAATCGGCTGCTGCAGCGTTGCCGTCACCGCCGGCATAATTCGGCCGGCCAATCCAGGAAGTGCTGGTCCATTGGCAGCCTCCGCCCGTATTGTCCTGAACAGTCCAGCCTGCCGGCATCCAGGATTCGAATTTTTCTTCCAACAGGATACCTCCCCATGCCATGCCGCATGCGAACAGCGCCATACAGATGAGGGCGAAATATGTCATGTGCTTCATGTAGCCTCCCGGGCCGCGCTCTTCTACGTTTTGTCGTTTTCTCATACTCAGCAATAACCAGCCGATCAGCACCGCGCAGATGCCCGGCTCCGGTACCTGGTTCGGCGCTCCGGGCGTGGGTGGATCCATAATCGCGCGTGACGGTTCGGCATCCATCCAGCGGCCTTCGCTGATATCCGTTCTCTGCGGCCCGAATACGATCATATCGATCGGAAGACCGGCATACAGTAATTCAATACCTTCCCCGTCAGCGCTCAGCTTAAAGTCCGTATGCAGGTCGTTTCCGGGCACGTTCTGGTTCGGGTCATTGTCTGCCCATACAAGCAGGTAGTTGCCGGCGCCGATAACCGTTCCGGTTGGTATCCGCCATAATCCGCCGCCATCACTCAGCTCACACCCGCTCAGATCGACATCCCCAGTCCCATAATTATACAACTCAAACCAGTCTTCATAGTCTCCATCCGCGGGATCGGCAATGAACGTGTTATTGTCGGCCATCCATTCATTAATAACTATCGTCAATGGCGGGATAGCCTGCCGGTTCGACGCTCCCGGTGTTGGAAGCGGCAAGGTATACTGCCGGACACAGGCGCCGTCCGGCCAGCATCCGTATGCCGTGTCAGCTTCAGCATCGTTATACCGCTCATAGTCCAGAATAATTGGCGTGCCGTTCACGGTATAGACTAAGGCAACTATTCCCGAAACGCTGCCGGCAGTAAATGCCGCGTGCGGCTCACTCGTGCTGCTCTGGTGGGTTTCACCATCCAGCCATACTACCAGGAATGCCGCGTTCGAAATTACGGAGTCGGACGGGAACGGCCATTTTGTCAGATTGTTCAGGTCGTCCGTCAGATAATAATTCGACAGGCTGATTGTTCCGGGTTCGTCCGAATATATCTCAAGCCAGGCATCATAATCGCCCGTGCCATCAGTAAGGCCGGTTTGATTGTCCGGCAGGATTTCATTGATTACCAGGGCCGGATATGCCGGAAGTGATGCGCGCACCGCGTTTTCAGTTCCCGGCGTGTACAGCGGCTGCTCGCTGACCGTCCAGTTGTGAACCCGACGGGTATCCCTGGTATTGTCTATGCATTGCAGTGACGGTCCCGTGCCATCCGCCGCGGCCGGCCAGGGCGTTTCATCTTCATATGCCACCTCCCCGGAAGTGACTGGCGTCACCACATCCGGATCAACCCGGTACAGCCGAATATACTCACCACCATTAGCCAGCCGGCCGTCATACTGTGCCAGTATCGGCAATTCCGGATTATAGGCCTCTTTGAATCCAAGCCCGTCTTCAACCACTATCCCGTATTCAAGCGGACCGAGCCAGCTGAATTCATCAAATGCCACCTCGACGCCATCCATACGGTAGTTTGACAGCGCAACCGGATACAATGCTGACGGATTGTACAGTTCAATATATTCAGCATTGTTTTCTGCCGGATTATACATGATTTCATTGATGACAACCGCACCGGGCGCCACATTGCTGCCAAGGTAATATACCACGGTTATCGTATCGGTCATGCCCTCCAGCATGCCATTCCAGCTGTCATAGCCCTGGAATTCCAGCTCGTTCCGGCCGGTGAATAACCCTATCCTGATCTGCCAGTTCGTCAGCGCCGGCCATTCCGTCTGATACGCATAGCCATTAACCCGGATATGATCAACAGGTATCGGCGCCGTGCCTTCCAGCGTTATAACGCCTTCGGGCGTTATAATGTCTTCGCCGCCATTCGACGTAATTTCAAACGGCACATCATATTTCTGTACTTCACTAATAATAAAAGTGCTGCGACTGTGTACCCAGGATTTGAATGTTCCCAAGTCAAACGCGTTGACGTCATTGTCGCGCAACGCATAATAATATTCCTCAACTTTCGGATCAAAATGTTCTGGAGCAAAACATTTCGTTGCGGCTTCATACATCGCGCGCAGATAAGCACGCCGGAATGTCGGATACCTGAAGAATTTGTTCGCTAAAACCGGATCGGCAATCTCCATGAATAACCCATGGTCTGCATCGCGTTCAATGCCCATGCCCAGGTCTAAATCCCATACCAGGTATTTCCATTTCGTGCGTTCTCCTCGGTAAATATACGCGTTCTTGCCACGCTGATATCCATATCCGTCACGGTCGGCCACACTGCGCCGCACCGCTATGCCCCGCGTCCATTCCTTCCAGTCTACTACCGCGTCTACAGCGTCATAATAGTTACTCGGAGCATTCATGGCATCCACTAATTCGTACAGCGGAGCGTAATCGTCATCCTGTGCATTCTGCGCTTTCTTTTCCCAGCACCAGCGATAGCGTGCCTGTTTCTTTTCACCCCCGGTCGTGGTGAAATTCTGCAGTGAAGCTTCCATTTTTGTTTCCGGCCCTCCTTCCCATTCAAACCAGTCGTCCGCTTCAAAATTGTTGCCGTTGCTGTCATACGGGAACCAGCTTTCCAAATAGTCGCCGTTGGGATAATGGGTGTCAACATAGATTTGCCCTTTGCGCAATCCGTTCAGATATAGATGCACATATCGCTGGCCCGGCGTCGGTACTCCCAATACTTCACCCACCCAGTATGATAAACGTTCCCGCACATACGTCGGATCCAATATCCCCCGGCCCCAGACATCCTGCTGGGACAGGTTGTCCATGTTGAACGATGTGCCGCCCATGACTCGGTCGGCTTTTGGTACTTTGATCATGTAGGCCGCGATAAATGAAAACGGATTGCCGAACCGCAACCGAATCCAGGCGCTGCCCCGCATGCGGATGCCCGCGTCATACACCGCCCGGAATCCGCCATACACAAACGTGCCGTCAAACATCCGGTTACTCAGTTTAAGCTCACGTGCCCAGGCATTGCTCTGAGACGCAGTCATCCAGTAAAGATAACATCCCAGTTCGCCTTCCGGGACGCTGTCGCCAAACCGCACCAGGCATTCCTTCACCGGCGCCTTAGTCGGAAATTTCGTGTGAACCGGTGTTGCATGCCCGTCTTCAGCGTCCAGATAAAACGCTATCAGCGTGCCGTCTGCCTGACCGGGTATCATGCCGCTGTAAATACCATCTCCCGCAATCAGGTCGCCGTCAGTGCCAGTGTCATTCATCCCGGACGTCATATACGCGGCCTCCGGATCTTTGCGGTAATATAACGTCACTATGCCGACATCATCCGGATCGTCGATCATAGCCGTTACACTAACATCTTCATATGCTTCCGGCAATACCGGAGAATGCATCACTTCCGACACTGCCGGGCCAGTATTTTCCGTCCAGTAACTGTTGCGCTCGCCGGGAGAACCAAGTGTCGCCGGCACCGACAACAATCCTGACGCCTCCAGGTAATTGCCGTGCAGCCTGAGCAGCAATCGGCGATTGCCACGCAGCCAGCGTGCTTTGAACGCGATAATGCTGTCCTGGCCGCTGCTGAACGATGATGTCAGATACGTCCGCAGACAATTGACCAGGTTGTCGCCATCGCCCGACGCTTCTATGCCCATTGCCCGGCTGCCGCCTGTTCCGGCTCCGTTGACTATCGCCGAATCAATGTGATTGCCAAGCAACATCCAGCCGCTGGACCCCGATTCAAAGTCTCCGTTGCCGACCCGGTTGTTTGATTCGCCAACCCGGCTGATCTCGATGTCATCCACCAGGCATTCCCCACTGTCAAGCAGCAGCATTTCCATACGGTCACATGCGCCAGATCCATTGTCTAACCGGCCGGTGACACAAACGTCTGTCCAGACGCTTTCCGCCGTGTCCTCACTGCCGGCCCAGTTACCCGGTAGAGTGTTGTCACTGCGCGGATCCGTCAACTCAAGACTGCTGCCGCCCCCATCAGCCCACCGGCCCCAATCACTTCCATCAGTATACGCAACTGTATCAACCATTATGTAGCCATTGCTACCGTCCGGCTTTTCAAGCATGATTGTTTCTCCCCGGTCGCTCAGCCGGCCGGTGTAGTTTCCCACCGTGTTGTTACTGTCAAGCGCCGGATATGCCGTAATCAACCGGGCCGAGTCCCGTCCTATCACCAGATAGCCTTCGGCCGGTATACTCGTGCCGGCAGGCATGGTGTACCTGATACCACCCTCAATCCGCCAGCCGCTCATGTCTTTCGCTGCCGGTCCGACATTATACAATTCTATATATTCGTCACGATCATCTTCTGTTATCGGATGATACATGATTTCGTTAATGACGACATCACGCATCAGGGCCCGGCTGTTGGCACTGCCCGGTGTCGTTGCCGCTAGCGCGCGCAGGCCTGCACTTCCGTCCGGGTACCGCCCCTGTGATGTTCCCGTCTCTTCCCGTTCATATTCTATCGCGTCCACTACACAGCGCTCCTGCGGGTCTATGACATAGATCGCTTCTCCGTCAGGATTCAGATATATGTTGGTGCCCCAGTCATTGGCAGTAACGACTATATGGCCTCCACCGGAAATGACCGTCGGCGAAGGAAACTGATACTTTATCACGTCCGGACTGTCACTCAGATAATAGTTTCCAAGGTCTATGGCACTGGTGCTGTGATTGTATAATTCTATAAATGCTACCTCGCCGGAACTGGGATTGACTAGCATTTCATTGATGAATATGCGCAGGCAGGCCGCGTTGCTGGCCGCATTAATCAATCCCGGATTTCCGCCACGCTCGGAACTCGCTTCCCAGGCCTGAAACGTGCCTTCGCCATAATCCGGCCTGGTGAGTACTAACGAATGGCCTCCGCCATCCGCTGAACGCGGCCAGGGCTTTTCATCAGAATATTCTACCTCTAGAAGTACTGCCCCGCGGTTGTTCCACATCCGGACGACGCCACCCGCGTTGTCCAAGTTCCCCGCGTATGGCCCCAATGCCGTCAATCCATATTCCTGTTCGATCACCGCCGGATCAGCTGCAACAACTAGATATTCACGCACGCCAATGATAGTGCCCTCAGGAAACCGGTACCGGATTTCACCATCCAATCGGAATCCACTGATATCCTGAGCAACCGGTTCGGTGTTGTATAACTCGACAAATTCATAATTCAATCCATCATTTCCCGGCAGGGGATTGTACATGATCTCACTGATTATCAATGGCGTGCGGTGACTGGACGGCTGTAATTGCCGATTCGCTTCCCGACCCAATACCGTTACCTGCATGATCACCATACACACCGGATTGGTCGTGCCTTCATTGATGCAGGTGATCCGGTTTGTCAGATATACCGGTTCGGTAATCCCGGTCGCGTCAAGCGTAAACCGCATGGGAATAACTGTTCCTTGAAGTATATTGGTGGGCAGTTCCTCCGCCGGATACAACCAGCTTTGATCATCAATGCTTACACTCAGTGATGTCGCCTTCGTGCCGTTGTTCGCTACCATGATTGTCAGGGCCGCCTGCTCATTATATGCCAGCCATTTTTTTACCCGGTCTGGCGATACTGATATCGCCGCGCTGAATTCCTGCCAGATTTCAAACAGGTCGTAACTGGCCCGCAAGCCGTCAGTGGCATAATTAGCCGCATACGGCCCGACATGCAGCACGCTCGGTGTATTCTGATAGGTTTTGTCGCTTACCCGTAATGTCCAGTCCCCACTGTCGCTGTTACGGGTATACAATGCAAACAAATCACCTGTCCGCACTAACTTCAGCCATTGATCCGCTCCCGTGTATGATTGATACATGGATGAAACGCCGTCACGCGTAAGCCGCAACGCTGTTCTTGATAACACTGGAAACGTATAACCATGGATATGATTAATGCCCGGCCCGGGAACGCTGCAAAAAATACCGTAGTTGTCCCAGTTCTCACTCTCCCAGGGTTTGTATACTTTGGTTATCGCCGCGAAATTGCCCGTGACAGGCAGATAGAGCTGCGGTGTCGTGTAGTCAGCTCCTTCCGCCGTCGCGCTTATACCGGTGGGGATGATGAATGTCAGGGCGTTGGATATCGTTATGCCTGCGTCAATTGTCGATGCTGTTTTCGGATGCAAAATACTGCGCCAGCCAGTCGTGCCGACTGTGACATAGTTTCCATCCCAGAAAGTATGCTCGTAATCAAACGTGTCTTCAAAAATCTTGACCTGTTCAGCTTTAAGTGACAGCACACACGCCACAGCACCGAATATCATGCACACACCCCATTTTCTCATGTGACCTCCTCAACAATCTTTCGTAAAAGTAATGTTAATTGTTTGTTGCGTTCCTGGCGTTCACTCATAATACTATATACATAACCTTCCGGGCTCCCGCCAGTCCGGTCATTAACCATCATCCATCATCTAGTATACACCTCCAACAGATGCTTGTTGCACACGGTTTCCTGATTCCCCGATTGTTATTACTGTATAATACGTGTAAACCATTGTATCGGTTGACATAGAGTCTAATCTTATTTTCGTGTGAAGTTGTCACACAAATGTCAAAATTACCTTCCCAGCGGGTATGATGTCTAGTGTACGTTCCGCCGCCGGCCAAACAAACCCTGTGAAAACGACTTGTATAGATTATACTCTACATTTGTCGTTTTGTCAAGCGGATTGCCTCAACGTCGTTTCCCGGAGAAACACTGGCATAATGCCCCGGACTTCTATCCAGGGGCCGATTCCGATACTGTCTCAAAACTTGAACTGATGTGGCCGCCGGAGATTTTGGCTTTGCCGAAAGAGCCGGTGGATTGTTGCAACTCGGGCTATGTATGAAACAACCCTATTGCCCCTCTCCCGCTCTCCCGGCTTCACCCTCTGTTCCGCCCAGGTCCTCCGCCATGTGCTCTTCTCCGCTGACTATCCGCGCGCTCATCTGTATGTATAATTCCTCAGTCTCGGAATACGGCACCGGACCGATTGAATATATCTGCTCCTGATTCTTTACTCGTATATCAAAATCCGTGGTGTTCGCTTTAGTGTTGTGCCATTGCACTGCCCCTCTTTGAACTGCGTTCGTAGTTGATACACCTGATAACTCAGCTAATATCAGTGTGCCGCGCAACTTTAATACCGGCCTGGTATACTCCGGCGTCATTTTCAGGGTTATCCCGGTCGTCACCATCGCTCCCGGTACCGTTTCTTCTCCGCCAACCCTGACTTCCGCCTCCTTGCCGGTTTGACAGACCAGGTTCGGCGATGAAAGCACCCGCGACCCCGTCGCACTCTTTAACAGCAGTATACTTTTGATCGCCACCTGCACCGGCGGGATGTCGGTCTCCTGAATCGATATCCGGAACGACTGGACCGCATCCATACCGGCTCCCAGGCCAAACAATAACTCACCGTCCCGGCTCAGTACCACCGGCACACCGTAAATCATCCCACTGTTCATGACTGACGTCAACGCGTGGTCGATCTCTTTGCCGGCTTTGTCATACAACGCCACCGTGATTAACCATTTGGTTCTCGGAGCTGAAAGTATGTCGAGTGTTAGTGTCCCTTTAATTATCGTATCGCTGTCACGCGTGAAAACAATTGTCCTGGCAGTGACAACACCGGCTTTCTCGGCCGTACCCGCGCTCAGTGCCAACGGAATCTGCTGGTTAAGCGTAAATGGTCCTTCGCATGCCACCGTGCCCAGAGAACCCAGCGGCTGTCGTCCGATATCGTCGATCCGCGCGAATCCATAGGTGTGCCCCAGCGTTACACAGGTTCCCAAAACTGTAATATACCCGCTGTCATCATTAAGTCCCATTGTCCGGGCACATTCAAAGACGGTATTCGATCGGTTATTACTTTGTGCCAGCTGACCCGGCAACGATTCCCAGGTGACCGGTTTGCCTTGAAATGTCATCCCATCCGAATCCGCCACTAGACGGACATACTGTGTAGACAATGGCTCTACCTTTTCAGGTACACGAGTTTGAAATACATCCCGCATTTTTTGACCCGCGAAATGTAAGTTGTCATAGCGTTTTTTCAGTTCTGTTATCTTTTCATCAAGCCCGGTTTCACTCTGATTTTCCGACACATCCTGCAATGCCGTGTTTTCCACCGTTATAATCATGCTGTTTGTTACTATCATTATGTTGGTGCCGCCACTAATTGTTTCTGTTGTGCCGGGTGCCAGTGCTGTCCTGGTTGTCGCGTGCAATGATACTAACGGAATAAGAACCATCACCATGAGTATTGTTGCACTGATTGCCACACAGCGCGGTACTTCACGGCGCCGACGCGATGTATCTAATATCGCCCGGATGCGCC
>CAZCLS010000045.1:0-14323 GCA_964499565.1 uncultured bacterium | reverse complement strand
CGGCCATGGTAACAGGGCTGCCATGGGTATCGGCGATAAGGCCCCAGCGCTGGACGGTGAGAGCGGTAGCGACACTGCCGCCGGTAGTTATCAGCATAATCCGTCCGGGTGCGATACCGAGCTGGTCGCGCATGAACAGCATCAGTAGCAGACTGTAGCCCATATAA
This sequence comes from uncultured bacterium, assembly GCA_964499565.1. Lineage (GTDB taxonomy): Bacteria > Auribacterota > UBA3054 > UBA3054 > CAZCLS01 > CAZCLS01. Next base: position 14,156 of record CAZCLS010000045.1, on the reverse strand, counting down.
GCGAACGTGCCGAACGAGACGCACACAAAAAACAGGCTGAACTGGCGGTCGTGAAAAACCTTCAAGTATTCCCGCATATGATTGCGCTGGGAATAATGAATGCTGGGATGCGGCCTTCCGCCGGGTATGCGCTGCATGAGTACCAGGCTGACAACACCGAGCACAATACCGAACCCACTTACCGCGGAAAACTTCCAGAGCGGCGTGTTTTTCCCCAGAATCAGAAATATAATCAGTCCTAACACAATTAAAGCCAATCTGACAATGACGGCTTCCACCCCGGTGTATAATCCCTGGCGGTCTTCGGGCACTAATTCATGTATCCAGGGCATCCAGCCGATCGAACCGAGCGACCTGAGAAGGCAGTAGGCGCTGACAGAGGAAAACAGCACGACCGCCGCGCCGCTTGTACCCCACAGCGTATAGGCGATGGGAGTGGTCATAATGGGAGAAATTATAATGATGCGTCCAGCCCAGCAGATACGCATCAGACGCTTGGAACCGAAGCGTTCGGAGACCGGTTTCATCACCAGCGTCAGCAGCATGGTGAAGGGAATAACGGCAGTCAGAACACCGACCCAGGCGGGCGGAATGCCGAGGGCGCGGGCGTGCAGGATAAGCACAGAGCCCATCAGGCATTCCCAGGAGGTGACATTGAACACCAGGAATGCCAGGAAGCGGCGCGGGCCCTGACCGATCTTGTTAAGGCCGGAAATTAAAGACTGTAAAGGATTCATGCGGAAAATTATAGCAAAAAGAAGAAAAAACCGGTACCCGTGGGCAGAGAGCAGAGGGCAGAGGGCAGAGGACAGAGGGCAGAGGACAGAGGACAGAGGACAGAGAGCAGAGGGCGGAGGACAGCAGTGCGGGCTTGGGGATGGTGTGGGGAAGGGGTTTAACATTTAAGATTTAAGGAGATTAGGGACACACGGTACTCGTTCGCGTTTTTCGTTCTTGAGGGTGGCCGTCCTGAGGCTGTCTCAAAACTAACGAAAATGTGGCCGACGGAGATTTCGGCTTTGCCGAAAGAGCCGGTGGATAATTGGCGGCTACTTTGAGCCCGCATGCTCAGTGTCACATCGAATCATACTACAAGCCCCCATATCCACCGTCTCTCCGGCAGCTGCCGGATCGCCGGCAGCCACATTCTTTTTGCAAGGTTCAGGCGGTGCTGAACAAAAAAGACTTGACAATTCGACAAATGTAGAGTATAATCGATGCAAGTCGTTGATTTTGGCTGTTACCAGGGAATCCGGAATTAGTTCCGGACAGTATGTCAACCGATGTTCGACAATTGTCGTAATAGTATATAACTGTAAAGAACCAAGGAAACCCACATGAAAAACGCACATCATGAACTGACCGAAGCCGAATGGGAGATCATGAAAGTTGTCTGGCGCGAAGAACCGTGCGCGGCAGGCACGGTTCAGGAAGCGCTGGAAGAATCCAAAAGCTGGGCCTACAGCACGGTCAAAACCACGATGGACCGGATGGTAAAAAAAGGCCTGCTTGAGATCAGGCGCATCCGCAACCTGCAGTTGTTTTCATCGTGTCTGACTGAATCCGAAGCCAAGCGGGGAGAAATCATGAAGACGCTCAAGCGCGCCTTTGACGGCGCTCTGACACCCATGATGCAATTTATGCTGCAGGATGAAAGTTTGTCGAAAAAAGAAATGAAAGTGTTGCGCAAGATGATAGTTGACAGTCACGAGTAAATCCTGTGTGCAACACAGAGTGATAAAATGTGTATCTTAGAATGTACCGGGGAACAATAATGAATGCATTCTTGGAAGAATTCGCAACAATACTTAATGCCGGTGGGGCATGGTTCTGGCGGCATTCGACGGCGATGCTGCTCCAATCCAGTATTCTCATTATACTTTTACTGGTGGTTGACCTGCTGATACGCCAGCGGGTGCGGGCGGTGGTCCGCTACGGACTATGGCTGTTAGTGATGATCAAGCTGTTGCTGCCGGCGACGCTCAGCACGGCGGTAAGCATCGGCGCTGCTTTCGGCAACCTGTGGTCACCGACGCTGGAACAATCGGCGTACACGCAAAAGGCATTCACTGACACACGCGCTGTAGCCGGTCTCGCTGAGGTCGGTGCTGGCAGTGAACCAAGGGTTGAGACGAAACGTGCACAAACCGGGGTCAGCGACCCCGGCTACAGGGCTGTGGCGCAGGCATCGGCGCCGGCGGTGGTGTTTCCCACTCTTTCCTGGCAGGGATATGTGTTTATGGCCTGGGGAATAATTCTGCTTTTTCTGCTGGGATTACTGATTCAGCGGGTGTGGTTTGTTAAGGGATTAATCCGGCAGGCGGAGCGAATAGACACGCTGACGCCAGCGCGTAAGCTGTTGCCGGGCGAGCGGCTGCAGGAACTGTTTGGCGAGTGCTGCCGACAGATAGGAGTGAATCCGGCACATGTCACGGTAAAAATTTCTCCCAACCCGGTGAGTCCGGCGGTATGCGGGCTTATCCGGCCGACCATTCTGTTGCCGGCCTATCTTATTCGAAAGGTTAATGAAATTCAGTTGCGCTCGGTGTTCCTGCACGAGCTGGCGCACATCAAGCGGCATGATCTGCCGGTCAACGCGGTACAGACACTGCTGCAGATCGCCTATTTTTACAATCCGTTGTTATGGCTGGCAAACGCGCTGATCCGGCGGGTACGCGAGCAGGCGGTGGACGAAGCGGTGCTGGTGGCATTGGGCTCCGAGGCGCGGGGCTACAGTCACACGCTGCTGGACATTGCCGAGATGGCGTTTCAGCGGCCGGCATTAAGTCTGCGGCTGATCGGGGTCGTGGAATCGAAGAAAGCGCTTACTCAGCGGATCAGGCACATTCTTTCACGCCCGCTGCCGAAAAGCGCGCGGGTGGGATTACTGGCGTTCAGTTTGATTATTATTACAGCAGCAGTTGTATTGCCAATGGCAGGCAGAAGCAAAGGAAGTAACGATTCGGCAGAAATAGACGCCGAAACAACACAAGAAGCAACAACAAATGTCATTACGGCAAACATGACGCCAGTTCTGCCTTTTATGGTTGATAACGCTTTGTTTCCGGACATGATAGTTGCTGAAACTGATACAGACGTTCAGCCTGACAACAGCATCCGGCAGCAATATACAGCAGTTCGACAGGCGCTGGCGGATACTATGGAAAAAGGTCGAAACAAGGACTATGCCGAACTACCCCTACAGCAGTATCAACACTATACAAATGAATTGGCTCAACTTGCGGCACAAACGCAGGACTTGTCAATCCAGGAGTACGCACAGCGCTGGCTGATCCTGTTGGACTGGTTGACCGGGCAGCAGAACGGTGAAGAGACGGCCGGAAAACTACAGGCATTGGCTGATTCACAGTCTCAGCCCGAGGCAGGCAACTTCACACGAGCGTATGCCATGACCGTGCTGCTGCGGTCGGGGAACATTGAGGAGGCAAAGAAAATTTTCGGCACGCTGGAACCGGGCACAACGCCTCGATGGCCGTGGTTCGCGTTTGTGATGAACAGACTGTATCACGAGCAGATTGTAGAAATGAAGATTGGCGATCTCGACAGCCAGGCACAGCAAGCCAAAACGGATGCAGAGTGGCAGGTAATGGAGCAACCTCTGCGAGAAGCATTGACCGGGTATGCCGACTGGCTGGAGTATACGTATCTGCCGGCTTTCGACCGGTATATACGCCATGAAAACGCCCGGAACTATACGGAAACAGATTTGTTGAATCTGGCCGGATTGCCGCGTGAATTGTTAAGAAATTGGCTCCTGGCTTTCAATCGCGGCGCGACGACCGATACTATAAAGAAACAGGTAGAAGAAACGATTGTTCCCAAAGTCCTGGCATTGAAACAGGCGGCGATTGATTATCTGCCGCAGGAAGACAAAGAAGCACACCGGGCAGAACTGAAGCAGTGGGCGGAAAAATATGGTGTAGGGCTGGATTCACTGCCGGAATGGCGGGAACGGATAGCGTCCCGGCCCAAAATTACCGTAGAGCCGTTTGGTGACGGATCGGAAGGGACATGGATAAAAGTTGATAATATTTACTATTACGACAATCCACCGCTACCGAAATATAAAATTACTGACATCATCATTTTGAATTCAAAGGAGAAGCAGTTTATTATCAAAGATAAAGGCAATAATCCGTATCAACCGACCTACGTAGCTGGAGCGTTCAGGGACCGGAAAGCGGCTTATGTCCACTTCATCATACGCACCGACCTGATTGACCCGGTACTATCGCCAATTACGTTCAAGGCGAAAGTAGCGATAAATGATTCTTCAATTCATCAGATTTCTGTAATACTCATATACGACACCCGGTTACTGCAATGGGTTCAGCACCGGAGTAAGCAGAATACAGCTATGACGGGAATGTATACTATGCGGCGGCCCACGACCCAGCCGGATCGATTTGAAGAGAAACCGTTACAAATAGTTCAACGGGAAGATATGCTGTTTATTATTTTAGAAGGCCATGAAGCGCCACTGGAACAGTATGAGACTGGTTGGCGGTTTACCACGGGAGACATAGTCTGGAACAAAGATAGAACAGGAAAAGAGCTGGAATGGTTTTACCTGGGGTATGATGAGGGTAAGAAGGTGCCGTATTTGTATGATAAGGACGCTCCGGAAGATAGGCTGTATTTGGAACGGGTGAATGGCACATCAGGACAACCCCCTTATTCCCCTTTGCTCGATGCTTCCCGCATCTCACCCTCCGGGGACAATGAAAAATTGTCCTCACCGGTCAGAGCCCCAATTTCTGACCGGAATATTAAGGGGGAGTTATTGGAAGGGCAGCAGGTGGCGCAAACACAGGGTGTGCCGGATACCGCGACATTCACCTCGCAAGGCTCGACTCCCGAAAACATCAGTCTTAGCAGCATAGATGCGTACACTCGCACAAATGATGCGGGGCAGATTGATTATATTTATTTCCGATCGAACCTGACTGAAGAAACAGCGGTGTTGCTGCGGTCACTGCCGCAGGTGCGGGAAATTTATTTTGAGAAAGGACCGATAAAACCGACCATTTTGAAGAGCCTTGCCAGTCTTCCCTGGTTGAGATCAGTAAATCTATATGAAAAAGGGATAACGGATGCAGACGCCGAATATCTCGGAGTACTGACAAACCTGACGGAACTTGGACTGAGCGGAAACAGGCTGACAGACGCTGGACTGGCGCATTTGGCGGGACTGACAAAGCTCCGGTACCTGAACATCAGTCATACAATCTGGGTGAACAGTGATATGCGCATTACCGATGCGGGATTACGGCATCTGACCGGTATGAAAGAACTCCGGAATCTTTCTCTAAGTGGATTGCCCATCAGTGCAAAAGGGCTGAAACATATACAACAGTGCAGTAAGCTTGAAATACTGGGAGTCAGTGGGGATACTTTTGATGATGAAGCGGTAGCGATGCTGCGGGCATTTCCCCGGTTGAAAACACTTGGATTACCGTTTACCGCGGTCAGTGATGCCGGTCTGGCGCAACTGACTAATCTGCCGATGTTGACAAGCCTTAATCTTGACAGCACAGTGATAACAGACACGGGCCTGCAGCATCTGGGGAATTTGACTGGACTGGAAGACCTGGAACTACGTGTTGGCGGACTTACCGATAAAGGATTGCAACCCCTTCAGCGCCTGCCCCGGCTGAAATCACTGAATCTGTATGCCGGATTACCGCCGCATTCACGCGGAGAGAACATAAGCGCTGCTGGTTTACGCTCTATCCGGAACATACCGGTCCTGGAACATCTCTCGCTGTTGAACATGCATATTTCAGACGCGATGCTGGTTGAAATTATGCAGATGAAAAAGGTAAAAAATCTGGATGTGATGTTTACCAACCTGGCTGGTGATGCGGACAAGGTCACACAGCTGCAACGGTCGCTGCCTGACACTGAAATAATGGCATCAAGCGGCGGGTTTGTTGTGAAAACGGATGCAGATAATAGTCAGACCAATGCAGCGAACTGGGGACAAAGTATCAACGGCCTGCAAGTCGGCCTGGCATTTGAACTGGGGGAACGCGACTACACCGTGGGAGAGAAGGTGCTGTTTACTTTGTATGTCCGAAATGTCGGCAGCAACAACATCAGCCTGACGGATTATGTACCGATGCTGGGCTGGGCGCCGAAAATCAAGGATGCCGATGGTAAGCCAGTGTTTATACAGACCCCGCAAATAGACATGCCGGTCCAACCGCGACAGACAGTTCTTAATCCGGGACAAGTCAAAAAGGTGGGAACAATTTCGGTTGTATTGGATCCTGCGCCACAGTATTCCGGTGGAACCGATAACCGCGGGACGGTGGTTCCCGGCACCTGGTATGTATCCCAGACATACCGGTTTGACCGTGTGAATCCGGGTGACTGGGAGGGAGAGTTGACTACGGGAACATTGACATTGAAGGTGAATGAAGCGGAAACCCCTGTTCCCCCCATTATTAAGGGGAAAGTATTGGGAGAGCAGCAAGTGGGGCAAACGCAAAGGACACAAGGCCGTGCGAAACCTGTCAGTCTTACCGGCATGGATGTATATACTCGAACAAATGATGCGGGGCAGATCGAGGAGGTGTATTTCCTGTCGAATGTGACTGATGAAACGGTGGTGCTGCTGAGGTCATTGCGGCAGGTGCGGGAAGTATATTTTGAGAAAGGCCCGATACCGGTTGCAATACTGCAGTGCCTTGCATCCCTGCCGGAATTGAGGAGGGTTACCCTGAATCAAAAAGGAATAACGGATGAGGACGCCAAATATCTCAGTATGCTTACAAACCTGACGGAACTTAATCTCAGCGGTAATGCACTTACCGATGCCGGGCTGGCGCATTTGTCGGGTTTGACAAAACTTCGGTACCTTAGTATCAGTCATACGAGCTGGATTAACAGTAATATGCGCATTACCGATGACGGATTGCGACATCTGGGGGCCATGAAAAACTTGCGGAGTCTGTCGCTCAATGGATTGCCTATCAGCGCACAGGGGCTGAAACACCTGAAGGAATGTACCCGGCTTGAAATACTGGAAGTCAGCGGCGACACGTTTGATGATGAGGCTTTAGCTGTTATGCGGGTGTTTCCCCGATTGAGATCGCTTGGGTTACAGTTCACTGCAGTCAGTGATGCCGGCCTTATGCACCTGACAAACCAGCCGGGACTGAAAAGCCTTAGTCTTGACAGCACGGAGATAACGGACAAGGGAATGGATCATGTTTCACAATTGTCCGGTCTGGAATACCTGGATTTGCGAGTGCGAAGGCTTACCGATACCGGATTAAAACCGCTTCGGAACCTGCCGACATTGAAGAACCTGCATGTAAGCGCTGGAGCTGGGCCGCATTCACGCGGGGAGAACATAACGGCAGAAGGATTAGGCTACATCAGAAGCATGCCGGCCCTGGAAGAGCTCTGGCTGGTGAACATGCATATTTCAGACGCGATGTTTGACGAAATTATACAGATGAAAAAGTTGAAAATGCTGGATCTGATGTTCACTGACCTGTTGGAAGACGAGGTCCGGATGAAGCAATTGCGTTCGGCGTTGCCTGACACGTTACTAGTGGAATCGGCATCTAAAAGTGTTCCAGTTGATAGTATTCAGACTGATATGGCGTCATGGGGAAAGTGGTTAGACGTCCTGCAAGACAAGAATGCGGTTATACTGCCCAGTGGGGTTGTGATAGCACTAACCGGTGTATCTCATTACCCGACTGAAGGACAGGTTTGGTGGCGGCCGGACGGAACGGCGTGCCGGCAGGAGTTATTTGATGGAACTGACATTAATATTCTCAGCTCTATTTCGGAAAGCAGGATCCCCATGGTATTGGCCTTCACACTTGGCGGCAGTGTGGGCGGGAATGGCAGCGATGTAATGATAAAAACGCCGGATGGTGCGGCTTGGGCCGGCCGGCAGACGAAAAACGGGATAGGTGACGAAACGGTAAAAGCCATAGTTGTTAAGGTGCCGAAAGAAGCTGAAGTGCGCGATTTTCCGCTTGAGATAGCGGCGGGACCGTGGCAGACAGTGCTGACGGCGGATGACCAGAGTGCGTTATCGATAGACGATCTGTATCGAGAGGCAGAATCATTATCGAAATCGAATATCCAGGTACGGGTTGTTGCGGTAGATTTGAAGGGGAACACGTACGATATAGTTCAAAAAGAGAAAGTGTGGGAAATGCCGGATATCCGGTCGATTCAACTGCAGACGCGACCGTATGAGAAGGGTGTATTTAAGAATGTGTCGTTGAAAGCGGGGTATATGACGGATCCTGTAGTGAGGGTTGGGGATTCGCTGGAAGAACAGCAAGCACGACAGGTTTTGCAGAATAGTCAGGGAAAAAAAAGAACAATCACGTGCCTGGGGGTTGATATTACGGATGTGCCGGCAACTACTAATCGGACGGTTCTTTCGGTGCTGTTTGAAGAAATCCCTGAATTATCCGGAAGATACCAGCTCAGGAGTGATGTGATTGTCACGCGAGATCCAGAGCAGTGGACAAAAGGAGTTGTATACTATGTGCCGGCAAGCAATATGTATTACCTGGTGAGAGAGCCGGGGCATCCCGGTACCGGATCCCGGACGTTCTATGGGCCGATTTCCGGTGATCCGTGGCAACAGTTGTCGCTGCCGCAGCAAAGGCAGCAACAGAAAAAAGTACCACCCCGGTTCGGCATATACCTGGTAGCTGAAGCGTTGCCGGCGAATGAATATGATACGGTTGACATCACGACACTGCGACTGGCACCGGAACCGCTGATAGGGGAAGAAGATATCAGTGAGTATGCCTGGGATACGCATACGGTAACAGTGAAACCGGGCGTAAAGGAACGCGTACCCGCGGCTTCGACCTGGGGGATACCGTTTGTGGTGGTTGCTGACGGGCAGCGCTGCTACCTGGGGGCGTTCGGTGGGATCGGGTCATCGTACCTGCCGAAGGTTCCCGTGAGTTATGGATATTCGTTCGATAAAACCATTTCTGAAAATACCATAATAATCGAGCCGGCACCACTCCGGGAAACAGAGGACCAAAAGCCGGATGTGCGTAATGATGAAAGGATCAGGAACGCACTAGAGAGGGAACTGGTTAAAACACAAGCATCAAAACAAACCCCTGCGGCCCCCGTTGCCAAGGGAGAAGTAGAGGGATTTACTCCTGTGCAGCGGATGGTTGTGTCACGCGATACGACCGACAGGAATGGCATGTGTTTTATTGATTTTGATTCCGCAACGGTGTATCAGGCGCCGTTCGACGTTACACTAAATGAGACCAACATGTTTTTTATTGCGCTTACGGTTCAGCAGGAACGATGGATAGAAGAAAACGGCATCGACATGGCGATTCAGCTTAGAAAAGACAGCTGGGCAGAGCTGGGATTTAGAATGCAAAGGCAGTATATCGCGCCGGGTACATGGCAGCAGACAACACTGGAAGAAATTAAAGAAACGTACAGGGCATTAGATACGAAAGGCCGTGTTATCAGCAAGCATCCTTTTTCGGCCGTTGTTTCCGGCTACAGTGAGAATCACGAGCAAAGTTTCAGTTTTAGAACGCGGGAGAAATTACTGGGTAAAGCACTCTGCCGACCTTCATATGAGGATAACAGTGTTGTGATTGATTATTGTGTTGTAGAGCCCGAAGCATTGGACAATGCAACGAAACGCGGCTCGCGGCAGGCATATCCCGCACCGCTGGTATTACGCGGTATGCCCGGTGTTATCTGGGGTGAAGTACAAACGGCGGACGGGTTGTGTTTGCCGGGGCTGACTAAACTTTCATTAAAACAAAAGGCAATCGGGCTGTGTGAGGAAGTGTATATCAGTAATTCAACCCAGTTCGCATTTTCGCCGGTAGTTGGCGGTGAGTATGAAATAGTTATTGCGAATCAATCACCGGGAATACGGTACGAACGTATTCGGGTTGAACCCGGCACACCGGTTGGCCCGATACTTATACAGCAGGGAACAGCAGAAGTTCACCTGCAGGCGCCGAAAAAATATGCGGGCACAAAGGTTATAATCGGCAAGTCCAGAGGCGGTAGCAAACCTGATCTGTACACTTACAGTGAAGGGCAACTTGACGATTTAGGACAGTATCAGGCGCCCGGCCTGGTCGATGGAGAATATGTCGTGGCATGTGGGGAATTAAACACGCGCGGAAAGGATGATGTAAGCAAAGTGTTTACCGTAAAAACCGATGAAATTCTGGAGCTGGATGTGCGCGTGCCACAGGGGTGGGAGAGCGCACAGTGGAAGGAACGGCGCATACAAAAGGCCATGGCACAAACCGGCATACATACTGTAGCCGGACTCGCCGAGTCCGGACCGGGTCCATATAGAGAAGAACCGGTCAGATCGAATCCGGCGAAACGTGATGAGCCAGCGCGTGCGCAGCAGACGGTGCTTGAACAGAACAAGGCAATGGTACCGGTGGTCATATCCAACATCGCACGGCTTTCTCATGCCATCAACATATTAGAGGTAGATATCGGGCGGTATCCAACGGAACAGGAGGGACTCGCTATTCTTATCCGAAATCCCGGAATCGCTGAATGGCGGGGCCCGTATGTCAAAGGGGAAGGTTTGTTTGTAGACAGCTGGGGCAGTTCTTTGACGTACCTGTCTGGCCCCGGGGAAAGCTACCGAATTGTATCAGCTGGCCCGGATAAGAAATTTGGAACATCAGATGATATCATGTTTGATCCAATGGCAGTGATTACAAATACACGCGGTGAGGCGGCGCGCGAGCAGCAGACATTGCCTGGGCAGAATGCAGTAATACAACGGAGGGTACCACAGGCAGCGCAGCAGGCGGCCGGAAGCGGATTCAGCATGCAGCCGCAAGTACCTGTTCTGCGGCGGGACGCCAGGAAACTGTTCAGAGATTATGTTGCCGGCCGACCGTTGCCGGAATCGGATGTGACCGGAATGGTGGATACATTCCCTATCTTCAGCTGGGCGGATATTCCGGTTCTGCTGGAACTGGCGGAATCGACCAACCGGGTGCCGGAAAACGGCAGGATACCGGTGATGATGATTTCGTCTTACCTGCCGCCTCGTTCGGCAACAACGGAAGGAATAGTAGCTTTGTATTTTATTGAAGGCCTGCGGGGAAAACAGTCTGAGGCGGTGCGATACAACCAGCTCGGGAATACAAATCCTCCGCGATCGGTCTATTATACACCTTTAACGGCAGTCTGCTGGGATACAGAAAGAGGAGGAACAGTATTTGAAAATATAAACGATCCCGCCAGGGTAGTCGCGGCGCAGCGCATAGCGATGGCGGCATATTCGAACTGGTGGGCTACGGTAAAATACCTGCCGCCGGAAGACGCAGCACTGTTCAATCCGCTGGACGGCACGGGCATAGCCTGGTACGGCTATCAGGGCTATAACGCGCTAGAAACATTTGACCCGATTATGGCTTCTGCTCCGGTCAACGGCCTGAAAGAAGGTGCGCTGCGACATGTGTATGAACCTTGGACCCAACCGGGTGAAACCGGCAAGCTGCTCAGAACACTTTATTATGAAGGATCATTTGAAACCGGCTTCAAGCCGGTTGGCGTGAAAGTCTATTATTATGATAGCAACGGCAGAATACTCAGGACCAGGATGGTGCCGGAGACATACAAGCCGGGAGAAACCGAGGCAGATTTCCCAATCTATTTTCGATATGTATTACGAAGCCGGGAAACGTTTCCGGGTGCGCAAGAGAAGTCTGAATCGCGTGACTGGTGGGGAGAATGGATGACCTGCAAGGCGCAGGCAAGAGAATCAATTTCGTTCGAAGCGAGACTTGAAGACGGGAGTGCGCTTCACGTTTCCGGCAAACTGAGCGAGGCCAATGATGAAAATGGATTCTGCACGATCAGTGACCTTTCCTGGTCAATTGAACCACTTGATCCAACACATTGGCTAAACCACGTGACCGAGTATGTTGCTTCCGTAAGTAGTTCACGCCACAGCGCATCAGTATCCTCTCATAGAGTGTTTATTGGTGATAAACCGGATGATAAAAAGTTTATTAATAGTCTCTCTCGTTCAACTAAACAGAATCCGATGAAGTGGGTTGGTAGCGGATATTCTGGAACCCTTAATTTGTGTTTAGATTTTTGCGTTCCCAGTATTATAAATGAAGAACAAAAAGAAAAGAAATGAACAAACGCTATCTAATACTCATGGTTGCGGCATTTGTCTTGATTGCATGCAAGAAAAATCCTGATGACCGAGCACTCCCGTATGTTGTGTTGACCGGCAGCGACAGCGCTGTAACAACGGCGACGTGTATGCGTGTCACGACCGATGAACAGTGGCAGGCGCTCTGGGAACGTCACACGGCAGATGATACAACAAATGTCTCGGAATTCGCGACAAACAGGATGCCGGAAATTGACTTTACGCAATGCATGGTTATCGCCATATTTGGCGGCAAGGGATGGAACACCTATGGACTCAGGTTTATATCATCTGAAGACAGAGCAGACAGCCTTGTCCTGGGAATAGACTGGTTGACCTATCAAACGAAGATACAGGGTGACAGTGTCTCACCGTTTGGATTCCTTATCCTTCCTCGAACGTCTAAAGCACTTGTTCTTGAGTATGACAATCGAAACCTGATGGAGCGGGCACAACACGTAGCTCCCATATGGGTTGAATTTCACCGGTTTCCTGAAATAATGTAAGAAAAATAACATCAAGTATAACTGCGGAAAAATATAACAATCATGGAGGATACAGGGATGAAAACATCAGTACACTATTTAAAAACATGCGTGGCACTTGCGACAGTGCTGGTAACAGCCGGGATAGCGTTCGCGGCCGGGCCGAAAACGACCAGAGTAGCCCTGTTCAAAAACGGTCTGGGTTATTTTTCGGCCCAGATGGCTCTGCCGGCCGACACGACCACGGTAACTGTCGGACAATTGCCGGTGCCGTCCTTAGGCACCTTCTGGGTGCATTACCCGCCCGAAGTGAAGCTCAACCGATTAGTAACATCACTGCAGGAAGTACCCGAAACCAATCCGGTCAGCACTATCGCTCAGTTGCTCTCAGCCAATGTCGGCAAATCAGCCACGATCGTCACGTCGCTGGAACGGATGCCGACTGTGGACGGCATTATCAGCGCGGTGGAAATGGAGCCGGTACTCATTGAAACGCCCAGTCCGTACCGGATGGATATCCGCCGCGAGGATTCAACGCGCTACCGTCCCTATCAGTCCGGTCAACTGCTGATACTGAAAACGCACCGGGGCGTTGTGGCAGTGAACATTCCTTCGATAATCAGGGTGGACATCGAAAGTGGAGATACCGGCATGCAAACGGTGCGCACGGTGAAGCAACCGACGATCCGTCTGGAGCTGGAGCAACCGGCGGGCGGGCAGCAGATATATCTCAACTGGTTAGCGCGCGGAATAACCTGGGCGCCGAGTTATTTGATAGACTTGTCGGACGATAGCAATGCTGTCTTGAGCGCGAAGGCGATGGTTTTGAATGAAGCTGAAAACCTGGACAATGTGACATTAGAATTAGTGTCAGGCTTTCCGAATATCAAGTTTTCCGACATCAACAGCCCGGTGGCTCTGAGCCAGTCGTTAGCCGACTATCTGCAGTCGCTGACATCCGGGCGCAGTGAGAGCAGGGGTGGCCGGAACGATTATATGATGCAGCAACGGGCATATATGTCAAATAATGCAGCATATGACGATTTTGGGGGGGAGCCGATGCCGTCTTATTCAACGGCCCGCGAAGGAGAAACGGCGGAAGACCTGTATTTCTATCCGGTGGACAATTTCAGTCTGAAACGGGGTGAGAACGCCTGCATACCGCTGTTCAGCGCGGAGGTACCGTATATCCACATTTACACCTGGGAGATCGAAGATATCCTGGACAAGGAAGAACGCTATAATCGCAGCCGGGACCAGAGCGAGCAGCCGGAAGCGGAGATAGTGTGGCACAGCTGCCGGATGCAGAACACGATGAAGATGCCCTGGACCACCGCCCCGGCGGAGTTTGTCAAGGACGGACGCTTTACCGGACAGGACATGTGCTATTACACCGCGCCGGGCGCGAAAGCGACGATCCGGATCAACCGGGCAATGAATGTCGTGGCCGAGCAGGCTGAATATGAAGT
>CAZCLS010000044.1:7958-14457 GCA_964499565.1 uncultured bacterium | reverse complement strand
ACAAATACGTCTGCCATTCATGCAAAGCCTTTGGCCGGTCCACTGCCTTCCGGGTATTTCGATATCCGGTCGTCTGGACTCCCGTTCGACTCACGCTCTCCCTCACGGATATGACATGCGACCACCAGTGGGAATGGTACTTTGCAAATTCCCACGGAATCTGTTTCAACAAACTGGAAAACTGGGACGGACCCATCGGAGCATACCCGTATCACGAAGAATGGGACGAATACCTGGTCCCATAATAGACGTTGGGAGGATATAAGATTGGGAAGATACCCCACGGCTGTCACCGTGGGCTACGTTTGAATCATCCCGTTCCGGGACTTTAAAATGACCCTCTAAAAAGAGCCAGTTTCTAAAAAAACAAAACATATGACATTTCTAAATACTTGACACAAACTATCGCGCAAAATTGAAACGAAATTATTTGTATGTTATGTTATAATATGGTATGATTAAAAAAGGAAAAAGAATTTTCGATTTGATCCCGATGTTTTGAATTTATGACAAAGTGTTTCCCATTGTAATTTTTTCTATGGATGTCATCTCATGAAACATATCACCATTCTTCTTTTTATTACGTTCCTTACACATATTCTACCTGCAGCTGACAGTGTATCAATTTCATTCGTAGGTCCGGAAAGTATTCACATACAATATCACGCTGATACTCGCAGCGAGACTGTTTATTTAGCTGAAGATTATTTTGGTTTAACAACTATTCAGGTAGTCAGCGGCAGCGGTTCTTATCGGTATGTTCCTCCCGCCAATGGATTGTATCGATTTATACTCGGGTATTATTCTGGTGGCTCGTGGCAAACATTAGCGAGACTGTTTTCGTATGATTTTCAGGGAGACGAGTTGACTGGATATATGTGTTTTAATGAAACAATCAACCAGGCATCACCAACACTCGGAGGTTATATTGTTACTGTACCCGGAGGAATCAGTCTTTCACTCCAACAATGCGAATTGAGTTATCGTACTTTTAATGTTACTGGTGTTATTGAAATTACTGAGAATGTTACATATACATCTTCGGGTTCAACTAAAGCTTTATATTATTTGTATGGTCCTCAAACATTGACAGATTGTATTTTTGGAGATTTTTATTTTCGTGCGGGAAGTGATGGGTCTTCATTTACAGGCGGGAGCAATACGACACTACATGTGTATGAAACATTGAATATTACCGACGGGAAGTCGATAACACTGAACTGCTACGATAATGCCGATGTTACCGCAAATAATTGCATGTTTCTGGACAGTTCTGTTACATCAAATGCTATGCTTACCGTTAATAATTGTAGATTTGATTATGCCTATCCATCAGTTGTGCTGCGGGACGCGGCACAATTCACTTCCACAGGAGGGTACATTTATTATTTAGATGCAAATGCACCTGAAGGAACGTGTACTATGACAGGCACAACAAACAACACTTTAAGAATAAGCGGGTTGAATAAAGGAACTTTTAGTGAGTGTAAATTTACCGGGTTATGTCGGATAACACTTACGAAAGATGCAGATATAACATTTGACACGTGCAGTTTTTTAAGTAATTTTATGATTGAAAATACAGACGTGGTTTTTACAAAATGTGATTTTGGAGGTGTTTATGGAGGTGTATCAATTTACACTCCCTGTCCCGCAGAATTTAATGACTGCCAATTTTTAAGCAGTTTGAGGCTCTATCTTTCTAATACATCTGTGGATTTACCGGTGATTGAGAACAACAGTTTTCTGTACAAAGATGCTATTATAATCTATGGTGATAGTTCCCTTTCTAATCTGCCTATTCATATTGGCGCAAATTATTTCGGGGATCCGTCTCTCCCGGCAATGTGTAATGAATACAGCATTCCTAAAGATATGTTTAAATATCGCAGTGGGAATATTTTAAGATCAGGACCTGGTTCCTGGTTCTGGAATGTCCAGCTTGAAAAGCCCTTGCTGAAAGGTCCTGACCGTGCAGTAGTTGATGATATGCCGGTACAGTTATGGATTATTGCTAGTAGATATGGACAAGGAACCATCTCACATGATTATGGCGCAGGAACACCTTTGAAAGGACGCGAAACTGTGTTTATAGTTGATCTCGGTGTAAACCGCCATAGACTTGACAATGTTGAGATCCGGGCAGAATTCAATGGTACATACTATGCTCCTACCCGTGGATCAATTGTTACACTATATCGCGACTATTCACATCTTTCCTCTTTACTTCAGGAAACGGCACAAAACACACTTAATTTTATCCTGCCTCCTGTTGAGGAGGACTATATGGGTCTTGAAATTGAATATCGACTTCCCGGCACAAATGATTTTCAAAAATTGTGGACTCCCGGATTACATTTTTATGATAATTATGCACGTAAGCTTACACTCAATTTGGTGCCGATAAAATTGCATGTATACGGTTACTCCGGCGGGGTGCCTGACGCGGGAGACTTTTCGAAATTATTTGTCAGAACAATGAGTGCCAAGACTGCGATTCCGAAAGATAAAATTCATATCTGGCATCGGAGCCGCCCATTTAATTATTATGGAGCGTTCGGCAGCCTTTCGCTTAATTATCTCATAAACGCTATCGCGTTACAGCTTAGCGCCGGACGTGCGCTCATTTATTCGTGCAATTTACTTAATAAGGATCTCACTATCGATTACACTATAGCGCTTCTTGATGATGGAGTTCTAAAATCACACGGAAAGGATGGCGCAAGTCCGCCATGGTTTTCGAAGGTGCTTTTTACCGATGGCGATCCCGATGCACTACTGCATGAATTTGGTCACGCGTTTGACCTGTGTCTCGATGAAGAACAGTATGATGAATTCCCGAAATTTGGCAAGCGAGTAGTTGGAATCTCCGCGTTTGTCACGGAACCTGTCACGCTTCCGGGCTTTATGGGCGACAAGCGCAGGTTGCGTCATCTGCCGGGCTCGAATGTATATTGGTATACTGAACAGAATATTTTTGACATAATGGGTGGAAATCCAAAAAATGCCGCAGCAGATTTTTGGCCAATTTGGTATACAGCGTATGTATTTCGTAACCGCTTTAGTACATTGTTGAAGAATAGTTCTTATAACGCAGTTTCCGGCCCGGCGGATCCCGCAATGCGGCGTATTTATGTTTCAGGTAAAACAGCTCAAATACCGACCGGTTCAGAGCTGTATACTTATTTGTTGCCGGGGTCTCTTGACATCATGGATATTACTGAATTTTCCGGACAGACGGAAGCCGGTCCTAATCCTTATCCATATAGTAATGCCAGATATGCATTGGAAGGATTCAATGCTAACGGTGAAAGTGATTTCTCGGAAACATTCTTTTGTGCGGCCGATATTGCTTACTGGGATAGTAATGATTATTATATAGCAGGAGATTGGTACCGCACGTTTGATATTCCTACAAATATTGTTCGCTATCTCATAAGACAGTTTTGGGGAGGTGTACTTTACAAAACAATCTTAGACAGTACTGCAGGTGGTGCGATTACAACTGAAATTACATCACCTGCGCCGGGAACAGAAATTTCTGCTGACTTTTCGTTGCAGTGGAATGGTCATGCTGCAAAGCGAACTACAACAGAAAGTACCGTACAGCCTTTGCGTTACATGGTCTGGGCAAGCGTAGACGATGGCGCGACCTGGCAGCCGCAAACGTATATGATAACCGCAACGGATATTGATATCTCTTATGATGAACTATCGGCAGGTACGAATATGCTGTTCCGGGTAATCAGTTCCGACGGATTTTCGACGCATAGCACCATACTTTCCGGGCTTACCATTATGCCTCACCGACCTAAGGTAACAATTATTACACCTCTCTCGAATGACCGCGGGACAACGGGAACGTGTTGGTCTCTTTCTGCTGATATTTACGATGCGGACGGTGACATGACCACAAACATCTCCTGGTTCTCATCTTTAGATGGTTTTCTCGGTGCGGGCACAACCGTGACGACATCTTATCTAAACATCGGAATGCATGATATAGTGTGCCGCGCTTATGATGCCGCTGCAAAAGAAGGATGTGCAACGGTTACTGTTCACGTAACTTCCGGCGCTGATTATGCACTTGAAACAAACAGTCTCTGGTTGTGCAGTACCGATGTTGGCCCCTATGGCGGCCCATGCCGTTTCATTCAAACCGGAACAACTCTGGCAGTTAATTTTCACATGCGGGCTCCCGGTATTCCAACTGATATCGAGGCACGCATTCGCATGACTTCGCCGGATAGTGTTACCACTACACTGGCAACACCGGCATGGAGCAATGTCGCTGCGTTCGCTTCGCTGTATCACACAATTAATATCCTTCCTGAACAACAGGGAATATTTACATTTTCTGCTGAACTTACAAACCTTTCGCCGGCCGATACGGTTCCCGGCGATACATTTTGCACGATATCCTGTACGACTGTCATACCACCGGAAATTGCAGCGTTACATGATTCGATAGACTTTGGTTTGCAGGATGATTCTTCAACACCAACGGGACTAACTGTATTTGTTTACAATACGGGCGGATCACCACTAATATTCAATCAGCTTGCCGTCGGCGGTCCCCAGGCCCTGGCGTTTACTATTGACAATGATTCCCTAAGCTCTGCCACATTAGCTGCCGGCGCGACCGGAACGGTATATATAGTGTTCGATCCGGTAATCATTGGTCGCAATCAGGCATACCTTGCGTTGCCATGCAACGATCCGTGGCGCCCTGAATCCTCACTGAATCTGCAGGGAGATTATCTGGTGCCTGAGCCGTTTGGTTATGTAATTCTTGCGGGACTGAGTATTCTGCTGCTGCGCATCAATGCAGGAAAAAAGCACGCCAAAGCGTGAACGTCAGCCTCTAGAGGTAGTGTCCCGCCAACGGTAAGATAGCCCAACGCGGAAGCGCTGGGAATTAGCGTCAACTCCCCGAGCAAGCCCCCGATGCGGGGCCTTCAACGTAGCCCAAACGCGGTAGCACTGGGTATATGGGAGCACACGTAGGGTAATGGAGGACTTTCGCAACATCTGCACAACTGCCATAGTATATCCCGACAAACCAAAAACATACCCGTTTTAATCAATTCCTGCCGACTCTCTTGTTTTCCCTTCCTGATTTTGTCATAATATCCCACTTGCGTTGTAATAATTTTTTTACCATAGGAGTGTGTAATGAGTATCCCGCGCCCTGAACATCCCCGTCCCCAGTTTGTCCGTGATTCCTGGATCAATCTTAACGGCCCCTGGTCATGTACGTTCGATTTCGGCCGCTCGGGCATGGACCCCGGTCGCGAGCTGTTCAAATCAACTGGTTTCGAGCGCGAAATTATTGTGCCCTTCTGTCCTGAAAGCGATATCTCCGGCGTCGGTCATAAGGATTTTATCGATATGATGTGGTACCATTGCACGATCGATATTCCCGCGGCCTGGTCCGACCGGCGCGTTTTGCTGCATTTCGGCGCGGTTGATTATGAATGTGAAGTGTTCATCGATGGTATATCGGCCGGTTCACATTTCGGCGGATCGTCCTCCTTCTGCTTTGATATTACCCGCCTGGTTTCTCCCGGCCGTTCTCACAACCTGGTTGTAAAAGTAATCGACGAAATGCGTTCCGGTTTGCAGCCTTATGGTAAACAATGCTTTATCTACAAATCCCACGGCTGCAGCTATACCCGCACCACCGGTATCTGGCAGACGGTCTGGCTTGAAGCGGCCGACCCCTGCGGCTTATCTGCCTGTCTGATCGTGCCCGACCTGGACGGCAGCCGCTTCATTCTCTCACCCTCTTTTTATGCAACGCGCCGCGGACTGACTTATTCCGCGATACTTAAAAACGGTGATACTATCATCAGCGAAGCCTCCTGCACCGCACTGGACGCTGTTTCTCTTTCGCTCCCGATTCCTGATCCCCGGCCCTGGTCGCCCGACGATCCGTTCCTGTATAATCTGGAATTGAAAGTCTGTGACGGTGATACGGTTATCGATACTGTCAGTTCCTATGCCGGGCTGCGTAAAATCCATATCGAAGGCAACCAGGTTTTTCTCAACAATGAGCCGCTGTATCAACGCCTGGTACTCGACCAGGGATTTTATCCCGATGGAATCTGGACCGCCCCGACCGATGCGGCGCTCAAACGGGATATCGAACTGTCCATAGCCGCTGGTTTTAACGGCGCCCGCCTGCATCAGAAGGTTTTTGAAGAACGTTTCCATTACTGGGCCGACCGTCTGGGCTACCTTACCTGGGGTGAATTCCCCAGCTGGGGCTGTGACCCGAATTCCGCCGCGGCGGTCCGCAACGCCCAGACTGAATGGCGCGAAATTCTCCTGCGTGACCGGAATCATCCCTCCATCATTACCTGGACACCCTGGAATGAAACCTGGCACATTACTGATGCCAAACAACATCTGCGCGCCCATGTCGAAGCATACGATCTGTGCAAAGCCATCGATCCGACCCGACCGGTTACCGATTCCAGCGGCGGGTTTCATTACA
>CAZCLS010000044.1:0-7858 GCA_964499565.1 uncultured bacterium | reverse complement strand
AAAGCCATCGATCCGACCCGACCGGTTACCGATTCCAGCGGCGGGTTTCATTACAAAGCCGACATCTGGACTGTCCACAACTACGACTCTGACGGGCAAAAACTTGCTGAAACCCTTACCCCTGGCCCGGATGGCAGTGTCTGGAGCAATTATCCTGACCGCCAGAAAATTCAGTATAGCGGACAACCATACATTGTCGATGAGTTCGGCGGCATCAAGTGGATACCGGAATCCCGGCGCGAGTTCGCTGATAATTCCTGGGGTTACGGCAACGCACCTCAGACCATGGAAGAATTCTATGCCCGGCTCGAAAAGCAAATTGACGGCCTATTGAACCTGCCGCATGTCACCGGATTCTGCTACACCCAGCTTACCGATGTAGAGCAGGAACAGAACGGTATTTACAACTACGACCGCTCCGCAAAATTCGATATGGCGCGTATCAAAGCTATTTTCTCAAAGAAGCGTTGATACTCAATATGTAAGACACAGCAATCTGCTTACTGCCCGGGTGTTCGATCGAACACCCGGAATCAAATTGTGCACATCACTGATATTCACTATAAAGGCAATACCCGGTATCTCCGGCATGTCGTCAACCGGATTAATGTACTGAAACCTGATTATGTGTGTTTTACCGGTGATATTGTCGAGAATACAAAATTTCTGGATGTAGCACTAAGCATACTTTCGGGTATTAACGCTCCCGTCTATGGTTGTCCTGGAAATCATGACTATTGGAGCCATGCCCCGTTTGACCGCATTGCTGATACATTTCGTGCCACAGGTGGTGATTGGCTGGTTGACGGCAGCACTGTTTTAACGAACAAAGGTATCACGTTCACCGGTTACACTGATTGGCGTAAGCACACTAATTCAGTGCCATCCGCGGCATCTAACGCAGGCAGCACAATAACGATATGTTTGACACATTACCCAAATCAGATACATCAGAAGCCCACTAACGCTTTTGATCTTATTCTTGCCGGTCATTCTCACGGCGGGCAAATCCGCCTTCCCTTTTTAGGCGCTCCGGTTTTACCCTTCGGAGTCGGTGAGTATGACACAGGATTGTTTGAGACCCCGGCCGGACCATTGTACGTCAATCCGGGTATAGGCACATTTTTCCTTCCCGCCCGCCTGTTCTGCCGCCCGGAAATTACTGTAATAGAGCTATAATCACGACTGGGATCAGGCATTACGTTTTACGTTTATTTTACTTAAACAAGGCCGAGATATCATTGTCTTCCGCAGCCGTCAATTTGTTTTCAGGATTGACACATAATGCTTTCCCCGCTGTTTCTTTCATGTTCACCGACAGCCAGGCTGTTGGCCGGTTTTTCGATACTTCGACAACCAGTTCGTTGCTCCCTTTTTTCAGTGGCGCAGCACTCGTTTCAAACGAAGCGCCCCGGCGGCCGCGGCCTGATTGCATCGCAGACAATTTCTGCCCGATCAATTTTCCGTTCAACCATACGCGCACTGCACCCGAACATTGTGCCGAGACTATTACATCGTTCGTTGTGTCAGACATGAATGTTTGCACAGCATACACGGCAACATTGGTTTCGGGCGATTTCAGCATCTCCTGAGTAATTCTGATTCCATTGCGTACTGTTGCAGCCGTTTTTGATGCTTCGGCAGCCTTGACAATTTTTTCAAGCGCCGGTTTAGTGACGGCTACAAACGCATTGATGTTATCCCATGTCTCCGTTAGCGGTGACAGTTTCCAGGACGTGCTGAACGGCGTGCTTTCCTGTCTGGTTCGGTAAATTTGCATGTTGCCGTTCATGTCAAGCGCGCGAATCTGAATGGTATCCCCTTCAATCTTCCCGGCAAAATCAGCGATGGGAATCCGGTACTCTTTGGGCGCCGGCTTCGACAGGTCCGGCTGGGCGTAGTGTTCGGCTGTGCCGGGATTCTCTATGCCCGCAAACGCGACCCCGGCCGGACTGCTGATGACAATTTCTTTTGTTTTTGTATCAATGCTGATCTTCAGGTTATTAGTGTCGTTGTACGGTTTCGCATCCAGAGCGAAATACCGGCAGGGAACTAACGCCGCTGCGCTGGCGGGAGTAAAATACGCCACTTTATCATCCGGAAAATCAACATACGTCCCACCGTTCTTTGCGCTGGGCGCGTCCTGCCACACAAATGCCCGGTGAAAATAATCGATCCCGCGCGTCATGATGCACATCGGATCAGTGCTGTGCGGCAGGCCGAAGGCATGACTCAATTCATGCAGGGCGCAGCCGATCGTTGTTGAGGCGGTAGCCCAGTAGGCTTTCCGGCCTACGTCATCGTGAGCATAGCGGTCGGCATCAATCGGTGTCGGGTCCATAAGCGCGTCCTGGGCGTTCGAAAGGGTATTCGGCCAGGCAAACATGATCGCGCCGCCAAACAGCGCCAGATTGCCGCCGCCCAGAGCGGTATAGGCGGTATTAATGCCCGTGTTCGTGTCATGTTTACTGAACGCTACTGTTGCCAGGTTAATATACGGACCCGGCGGAAGTGCTTTGTCTATTGTATTCTTGATCATCCCGTACAGCTTTCCGCGCTCCATGAAACTGTATTCCGCCTCAGAAAGAGTGCCGGTGACAATATACACATTCGCGACTCCCTTTGCGTCAGAGTCAATATTGAACGTTTTCCTACCAAATCCCGAATCATGCAAGCGTTCAGCGGTAAAGGTTTGCATCAGTTTCAACCCGGTATCAAATTTGCTCCTGTAGTCCTGGTTGTCGTTCGGCCTGGGTGTTTCATAGGTAGTGTTACCGGTCTTATCCGTAAAATATACCATTCTGACTTTATACGGATTGGTTTGCGGCTTGTAATTCAGCGTCAGATGTAATTCGTTGGTTCCGGCCTTTAAAACCAGCTCGTTTTTCCCCGGTACCAGCTCGCTCATTGCTTTAAACCGACCTTTATATACTTTGCCTTTCATCTGGTAAGAAGGGTGCTCTTTTTTCTGTGACATGTTGATTACTTCAATGTCTGATATACCGGCCATTCCAAGTGTTCCCCGCAGCAACGGTACCGGGTAACGGATAGTCGTATTCTGCTCATAATTCTCCAATTGGATCGGCGGCGGTTTTACGGCGGGATCTTTTGCTGCTGCCCTGCCGGCAGAAATGGTCAAGCTAATCACCAGCAGGCTGCATATCGACAAGACAGGTATGTTTATTTTCACGGCATATTCCTTGAAAGATGTTAAGTAATGATCAATCAAACTTCTGTACTCAAGGAATAATACTAACAAATTTCCGGAATAAATGCCATGTTTGATGGAAATCAGCTAATGTATAACTATTTCAGAATGAACGTTATAAGTAACATTAATGTAACATGACGTCACCAATATCCGTGTCTGAATATATCATTTTTTATTCACCAGAGAAAATCTTATTGACAAATGTAATATTTCATGATATACTGTTCGACAACTGTATGGTATTATATCATACAGGTCATACATTTAAACCGAACGATTGCCTTTAACGACCATGTATATTCGAATTGATCCTCACTCCGGCGAGCCGCTCTATAAACAACTGAAAGAGCGTATCCAATACCTCGTTGTTTCCGGTATGTTAAAGCCTGGCGACCAGATCGACTCCGTGCGTGGTCTGGCTGAAAAAACAAACGTAAACCCTACAACTGTCGCAAAAGTTTTTACTCAGTTGCAGATGGAAGGATACCTGGTCATGCACCCCGGGAAAGGTGCTTTTGTAACATCGTGTCCACCTGAATATACTTCTAAGGAAAAAAGCAAACGGGTGTGCGCGCTTTTACGACCCGCGCTTATTGAAGCACGCTTTCTTGGTTTAAACGATAAAGACATTTCAGATTTACTGCTTACTGAATTAAAGAAAATCTCCGGAGGTACTGATGAATAATTCCCCCATGATTATCGCTGATAATCTCACCTGTCGATTTGGTTCCACTCTTGCCGTCGACCATCTGTCACTGTCTATTCTCCCCGGCCATATTGTCGGCCTGCTTGGTCCGAACGGCGCGGGAAAGACGACAACATTGCGCATGCTGCTTGGCCTTATACCTGCCGATTCCGGTACTTCTTCGCTGCTTGGCTGTCCCAGCATGAAATTAAAGCCGGAAATTAAGGAGCGTATCGGATATGTACCTGAAGACGACGCCCTGTATGGTTGGAAGTCAGCCAAAGGCATGCTTGATTTTCACGGGCAGTTCTATCCGCGTTATACGAAAGAGTATGGTGCTATCCTTATCAAGCGGTTTGACATTCCCCCAAAGACTCTTGTCAGCAGGCTTTCCAAGGGCCTGCGCCGCAGGCTGAGCGTTATCTGTGCCCTGGCAGTCAAACCTGACATACTTATCATGGACGAACCTGCCTCGGGATTCGATCCGGCAGCGCGCCGGATGCTGATGGAACTTCTGGCGGAATTTATCAGGGAAGGCGACCGATCGGTTCTGATCTCAACTCACATTCTGACCGATGTAGAACGAGTAGCGGATGAAATAGCCATAATCAGAGGTTCCAGGCTTTTGCTGCACACTGACCTTGATTCATTGCGCGAGCACTGCCGGATCATGTTGTTTGATTCGCCGGTCGACAGAGAGAAAATAGCCGCAACGTGTACAGTATTGAAATATACTGATGACGGCAGAACCGTTGAAGCCGTGGTATCCGGCTATCACGAAGACCACGGCCTGCCGGTACGTGAAGTTTATCCAATGAATCTTGAAGAAATATTTCTTCACCTAGTACAGAATGGACAGGAATCATGAAAAGATACATTAAAGACGTATTCAGGCAGTTTCTTTTGCAGTTTCAAAAAGTTCAATGGGATTTCCTCGCATTAACTGTACTTTTATATGTATTGTTTTTAGAACACCTCTACGATTTTCGAGGACTTATACTATATACTCCTGGAGCAGCGGCCTGGCTTACACTCCGGTTATACTGGATAAATATTCATGATATTTTTTCTGAATTTGAAATTATGCGACCGTGTAGTGCGGCGGCAGAAAACAGCGCACGGTTTTAATATTAGTACTTTTTTTCTGTTGTGTTCCGGGAATAATTATGATTTTGGATTATGATTACCGGTTTATGCGATTTGTTATAGAGTTACACGAGCAAGGCTTGTTGCCGGATTGGTTGGAGCGCACTGCTGTGATTATACAGGAACGACTGCGCGTCATGCCGCATAATCAACCATATTTTATCTTCCAGCTAACGCGATATTTACGGTGTATCCGGTGGTATTGGTTTGCTGTTGGAATCTCAGTAGTTTTGGCCCGTGGAGGCAGGGTAATCCGTATACCAATAGTAGGTGGTTTATGTGTCTGGGGAATTTTTGTTATACTGCATGAAAGCAGAATAGTTTATATTAATCCTAATATTTTACCTGAACTATTTCAAGTAATGCTTATTCCCGTGCTGCTGATTGCAGCGTTGTGGCCGACTATTCATTGTAAAAATAAATGGATGAAGTAATATGAAAATTTTATTACACGGTATACTACTGCCATATATAATAACTATTGCTGCAGAAATTGTGGTGATACTGATTTTAACGCTCTGTTTCGATTGTGTGTCCACTGGTGTGCGGATTCTTATATTTACCATTAGTCCCGCATTGTTCCTTGCCTGGTCGCTTTTCCTCTGCCACATCTTTCCCGGCCTTTGCGGCAAAAGGCAGGAACAGTTTGACGCAGCATATCCGGGTTCAGCCTGGCACCCGGATATGCTGCGATTTTTGCTACCAATGATCTGTACAACACTTCCCTGGCTGTTCATGACCGTTGTAGGATGGACAGGCATATACTGGTTTTTTCAGAGAATGTTATTCAACTGGCCTGAAGTACCAAATTCTGCCATGTATTCCGCGCATCTATTTCTTCGCGCAGCTTTGTATGCATGGGCAGTATCGGGCCTGGCGGGAATAGGGCTTTTCCTTTTCAGATGTTACATGCCAAAGCGCAACTATTTCTGGGGCTCATCTATTCTGCTTTGTGCGGTAATTGTTCTTATATTTTTCACCTCGTTTAAAGTACCATTAGAAGATGCAAAAGTTCTCATTCATGAATATATATTTGCAGGAGTGATTCCAATTATAATTCTTTTTTCGTTTTTTGTCCTGAAACCCCGGAAACCCGCTTGTTTATCACTAAAAGTATATGTTCACTATACTATATTTATTATTCTGGGAGTTGCGGGAATTTCTCTGAATCTGTGGGTATGGCACATAGTGCCGGTTTGGGTGTTATTACCGATTGCGGTACTGCTTTTCTTATGGTTATGGTTCCCTGCAGGATGGCTGAGTGGTGTTTGCTCGAACCCGTTCAGCAAACTCCGGGCAAAGGTGCGTATTTCAACGGTTGCGGCCTTACTCGTTATATGCATTATCCTTATATCTGCTATAACCGCCTATATAAAAACCAATTATGAAGAAGATAACAAGCGATACTATATTGCGTGTAATCATGCTTTGGGACTGAGCAATATTGTTATTTCTTATAACCACAAGATTCTTGGAACAAATGTCATTGAGATTTCTAAAGAAACGCAAAAAGAGAAATATTCGTTTCTGCGGAATCTTCAATTCAGCTGCAATGATGAGACTCTTTCCCCGAAGGATACAGGATATATTTCTGAAAGAACACGCAAGACGACACTGTTCTCTGTTTCTCGCGATGCCTGGAGAGAACAAGCGGGATATTTAGGAAAAGCATTAATATATACAGATTACGAGTTATCAAATATCGTTCTTGAAGCGTTTAATCTGAATGACGAAGTGCTGTTAGATCTTCCGCTCAGAATGCATAGAGTATATTATAGCGAGATATCTCAAAAATTGAGTAACTATGTATGGAATCATTGGTCTCAAAAAGAGCGACATGCATATAGCGATTATTATAAAAATTTAAATAAAATCCAACGTTCAGATTGGGTCAATATGTTTATTTTTAATTTTATGGTATCAGCAAATGATACAAATCAAAGTAATACGGTGCCTATAAACACTTTCAATTCTGTTAAAGGGGCTCGTGCCTTTTCTGATGTGGCTTTTGTTCTGTTTTCTTCTCGGCCAGTATTGAATCCTGCTTCGTTAACGCTTTCCCTGCATAGAGGAACTGGTATAAATCAAACCATTGCTGCTGAAATACTGGTCCGAAATTCCTATGTGCTGAATGAGGCGGTACGAACATCATGGAATAGATATGACATGTACAACAAGCTTACCGCTGCTTTACCTCAGCTTCGCCTACGATTGCTCAAAAACCGAACGGTTAAATACAAAGATAGCGGATATAGACATTATTGCAGCATGCTTGCACAAACACCTTCGCTTTGGACCGACAAAGATGAAGAAATAGTGCATTTAATGCTAGCGTCAAAATATGCCGGGTGGTGGGTGACATCCCTCTCGGAAATTGACAATCAGTATGTATGGAATGAACTTGATGCTGCATTTAAAGCCGGTTTAACTCTTGATATTAACTCATTCCTATTTGTATATAATACATATATGCCGAGACGCTATTACTCGACTAATGTACTGCAGATATGCCGTTCGGTAATCGAGCTGCTTCCGGAAAAACCAAAGCATAATGCAGAGTATACTTTCGAGCAGACTGTCAAATGGATAGTTAATATTCTAACCAGTGTCCCTGGCGATGAATCGGCTGAACTCGCCAGTACATATTTGAAAAATAATTATGCAAGCATGCCCAGAGATGATATTGTCATAAAGATACTGGGTAATAGTCGCGGCTGTAACCGGGCTGCAGTTATAAAGCGCTGTCTGCAGGAGCCAACATTACGGTCGGTGTTTACAAATAACGATGCTATTATCAAGTTATGCAAAAATCCTTT
>CAZCLS010000043.1:0-14482 GCA_964499565.1 uncultured bacterium | reverse complement strand
CATATGCTGTCATGTGCAAATTGGCCGGCGTTGCACTTCAGATTTGAATTCGCCCCTATTATTAATAGTTGCTGGTTGCCGCTGTACATGGTTCCCCCTCAGCAGCGGGCACCGGAAGCATACCGTATCTATGATTGGAATATGCATCAATTCGGTAACTGGCAGAGAAATGAACCGATTGTCTTATCAAACGAAGTACCCGTCATGGGAGCCACTATATGTTTTTGGGAGCAGCGCTATAACGAGGTAATTCCAATCCTGCGGCCGCGCGTGCCGGCATTTTCCGAACGGCTCTGGAATCCCGATGCCGGAAAAACCTTTGACAATTTTAAGAACCGGCGGGCACATACTGACAAATGTACGCAGGATATATTATATCCAGTCAGTTTTATTGTGAAGGGCTTACTTGATCCGGCCGATGTCACTTTTGATTCCAGCTTGAGCATTACAATGCAGTCGCGTCTGCCCGGCACAATACGCTATACCGTAGAAAAACCCTGGGAGAGTTATCCCTCACAAGACTCAGAGGCCTACACCAAGCCAATAACGATCGATGACACGATGACGGTCTCAGCTCGTTTGTATGATGAACAGGAACAGCCGGTAGGGGGGATAACCCAGCAGCGTTTCCGGAAGACAATACCAGCCTACACATACCGTGTTTTGGGGCCTACGCCCCATGGCACGGAAACATGGGAATCAATGCCCAATTTTTCAACCCTGGACGTTTTACGCACGGGAGTAACCGGCCTGATGGACAAAGATCGTGCAGACCAGATCAATCGCTCGATGTTTGCCGGATTGCCTGCATTTGCTCATGTGGATGTGCGCGTGCATGATGTTTACAATGTGATGACGCTGGAACTCAAGGGGCAAATCCAAATTCCAAAAGATGGAGAGTATACGTTTCAATTGACCTCCAGTGACGGACTGTCTTCTCTAAATATCGGCAAAAACCTGGTTGTGAGTTCCAGTGTGCCGGGGCGTAAGAATACCGTCACCGGCACGCTTAAGGCCGGGCGCTATCCAATAACCATTAAGCATTTCTTTCGTAGAATTACCAATGATTTAAACCTTCAAACAAAACGTCCCGGGCAAACGAAATTTCAGCCGTTTGAAACGCTGGTAGTCCCAAAGGCCGACTGGAAAAAAGAGGCGGAGTTATCACAGCTGGATGAAAATGTTGTTTTTGTAGACCCGGAAAAAATTGCCAATATGAATCTGGCAACAGGCAAACCAGTCACTGTTTCAGGCGGCACCCAGGGCGATATGATACCCGCAAATGCAGTCGATGGAATATTAGACAACAGCAGCGGCTGGCATGCAGATTCTTACCCGCAATGGCTGCAGGTGGATTTGAAGAAACCAACGACGTTTAACCGGTTGAAGGTCTATACCTACTATGACAACCAGCGCTATTATCAATATACCATCGAAGCCTCGCTGGACGGCAAAAAGTGGCAGCAAATAGTCGATATGACCAAAAACGTGGAAACCTCAACCAAAAACGGCTTTGAGCATAATATCGATCCCTGCCGCGCGCGGTATGTCAGGATCACTATTCTGAAAAACAGTGTCAACTCGGGTGTTCATCTGAATGAGCTGATGATCTTTGAAGCCAAGTGATGTTATTTTCAAAATAGGCTCTTCCAGGCACCTTTTTCGCCGTACTCCCGGTAATTGACACAGGGTACGAAAGGTGCTACAATAGTGAATAGTGAATCACTATTCTTTATCAATACATGAGCTTTAAGTAATGCGTGCTCAGAAAACCGGGACAGATGTTCGTAAGGAACAAATTGCTCAAGCAGCTATGGAACTGATCAGTGAAGACGGGCTCTCAAGCCTGAGTATCGCCGGAATCGCCGATCGGGTTGGTATTGTGCCGTCGGCTGTGTATCGGCATTATACAGGCAAAGATGCCGTGCATGATGCGGTACTGGAACTGCTGCGCAGGCGAATGCTTGAAAACGTTGCAGCGGTGTGTGCTGAAACACCGGACGCATTGCAGCGTCTGCACATGCTGTTGAAACGCCACATGGCGATGCTGGTAGAAAACCCAGTATTTCCTCATGTTGTGTTTGCATATTTTTCGTATGCTGACCATGCCGAGGGATGGTCAAAACTGAACACAACCATGTGTGCATATATCCATGAAATTGAACAGATAGTCGAGCAGGGGCAACGGGAGGGCACGCTTCGGGCTGATATTCCTTCGCGAACAGCCGCGATAATGTTCATCGGGCTGGTGCTTCCGGCCGCCATGCTGCACCGGATATCGGACGATGGTTTTGATCCGTTGGCGCACATTGAAGCCGCCTGGCCGGCTTACATGCGTGGACTTGCGGAGGACCATGGCACGGAAAACATCCACTACTAATAAGAAGCTAATCACAAGCACAGGAGATTTCAAAATGCATGCACGAGAAATTCGAAAAGGTATACACATCATCGCCACAGTCCACTGGGAGCGGCGGTTATTTGATTCACTGGTCCCGCTGCCGGACGGCACGAGTTACAACGCGTATTTGATCCGGGGTTCTGAAGGAACCGCATTGTTGGACAGCACCGATCCGGAGTTACGCGGCGAGTTACTGGAGCAGCTGAAAACTGTTGACCGGCTGGACTATATTGTTTCGCATCATTCCGAGCAGGATCATTCGGGGACTATTCCGGATATACTTGCGCGGTATCCTGAGGCAACCCTATTGTGCAGTCAAAAGGCCGGAGAGCTTTTGAGCACGCATCTAGGTATTGTTCCGGAGCGCATTCGGGTGGTAGCGGATGGCGAGCGAGTTTCGCTGGGCGACAAAACGCTGCAGTTTGTGTACACACCGTGGGTACACTGGCCCGAAACAATGGTGACCTATGTGCCCGAGGACCGGTGTCTATTCAGCTGTGATTTCTTCGGATCGCATCTGGCGACGACCGACCTGTATGTAACCGACAAAGGCCGGGTATACGAAGCGGCCAAGAGGTACTATGCAGAAATCATGATGCCGTTCCGGACAATCATCCGGAAGAATCTGGACAAAATATCGGAATACGACTTCGAAATTATAGCGCCCAGCCACGGGCCGGTGTACAACGAACCCGGGTTCATTCTTGATGCGTATCGCGACTGGGTATCGCCTACAATGAAAAATGAAGTTGTGCTGCCGTATATCAGCATGCACGGCAGTACCAGGCTGATGGTCAATCGGCTGATTGATTCGTTAGCCCGCCACGGAGTGGCGGTTAACGCGTTCGACTTAGCGGTGACCGACATCGGCAAACTTGCCATGTCCCTGGTAGATGCCGCAACGCTGATCGTGGGAACACCGACCGTGCATGTCGGTCCGCATCCGGCGGTCTACTATGCGGCACACCTGGCGAACCTGCTTCGTCCAAAACTGAAGTATGCTGCAATTGTGGGTTCTTACGGCTGGAGCAGCAAGGCAATCGAACAGATAGCCGGCCTGATCCCGAATTTAAAGGTGGATGTGTTGGGGACCGTGCTGCAGAAGGGAATGCCAACCGCCGAGACCTATGCACACCTTGATGAGCTGGCCAAGGCTGTTGCCGGGGCGCACGAAGCTGACAAGGACGTTATCAAGCAGTAGAACACATAATCAGTCATGACAAATATGCGCAAATTATTATCATTGAATAAAGTTACAAAAAGAATCCTTACGGCGCTGCCAGTCGTAGTCGCCGTGGCGACGGTTGTCATTTTAGTAAAAACCCGGACCGGGCCGGTTAAGAAGGCAGCGGATGAAATCAGCAGGGCTCTGCGCGTGATTGAAGCGCCGAAGGTTTCATTGGTGCCGAAGGCGTTGGGTTATGGACTGGCCGAACCGAAGCGTGTGTGGCAGGCGGTTTCGGAAGTAAAGGGAACTGTGATCTCGGTACATCCGCAGCTGGAAGCTGGCGCGTTGGTTGACGAAGGCACGGTACTGCTGAAGGTCAATCCCGCGGATTACGAATTGGCGGTGGCACGCTTGAAAGCAAACATCAGTGAAACCCGGGCCAGGATCAATGAATTGGCGGTTGAAGAGCAGAACAAGAAAACCTCGCTTGAGATTGAAAAGCGGTCGCTGATGCTGGCGCGAAAATCCCTGGAACGGATGCGTGACCTTCTAAAAAAAGATGCAATACCGCAAGACCAGGCAGACCGGGAAGAACGCAACGTACTGCAGCAGGAACAGGTTATTCAAAAGCTTGAAAATGATCTTGCCCAGATTCCCGCCCGGCGCGATACGCTCGAAGCCGGTCTTGACATGCATAAGTCCAATTTAGCACAGGCCGAGCTCGATTTGAACAGAACGGTTATACGGGCGCCCTTCAACTGCCGCATAGGCGATGTTAGCATAGAAGCAGGGCAAGTTCTGAACATTGCTCAGCGCCTTTTTGAGGCGCATGGGACCGATAGTGTGGAGATTGAGGCCAAGTTCAGACCGGAACAGATGCGCAATCTGCTGCCGGCGAAAAAGCGGCAGCAGTTCCAGCCGGGCATTACGATGAAAGCGTTGCAACAACTTTTTGATCTGACGGTAATCATTCGTCTGCGCAGCGGCGATTGGGAAGCGACCTGGCCAGCTCGATTTGACCGCATCCGTGAAGCCGTGGATCCCCGCACCCGTGCTATCAACGTAGTGGCTGCAGTTGACGAACCCTATGCAAAGGTGGTTCCCGGCGTTCGCCCGGCGCTTGTGCGCGGCATGTATTGCGAAATGATACTGCAGGCGCCCCCGCGCCCCGA
This sequence comes from uncultured bacterium, assembly GCA_964499565.1. GTDB lineage: Bacteria > Auribacterota > UBA3054 > UBA3054 > CAZCLS01 > CAZCLS01. The sequence continues at coordinate 9,741 of CAZCLS010000043.1, read as the reverse complement.
TACGGTGGTGCTGCCGCGCAGTGCTGTGTGGAACGGATGTGTTTACCTGGTTGACGCTAATGGGAGACTTCGGAAAAAGGCCGTTCAGGTTGCTTTCTCTCAGGATGACCTGGTCATACTTGAGTCGGGGCTGTCCGGGGGTGAATTGGTCATAGTTTCCGATCCGGCCCCTGCCATTGAGGGTATGAAAGTCGAAGCCGTTCTCGATGCCGAATTACACAGACAACTGTTGGAACAGGCCGAGGGGGGGGAGGCCTTACGATGATACGTTTTTTCGCCGGGCATCCTACCGCAGCCAACCTGTTGATGGCACTGATCATGATTACCGGTTTGCTATCTCTGCCGGGGATTGTGCGCGAGACTATGCCGGACTTCGCGCCCAGTGAAGTCGAAATCCGTATTCCTTATCCCGGCGCCACGGCCGAAGAAGTAGAAGCGGTAGTGGCACAGCGTGTTGAGGATGCGCTGGATGATGTTAATTACGTCCACGAAATCCGCTCTGATTCCCGTGAAGGTCTTTCCATCACGGTCGTCGAGATGAGCGACGGCGGCAATTTTCAGACATTCTTTAACGATATCGAGCGCGGGATTGGTGCTATCGACGATTTCCCCGATGACGTAGAAGACCCAATTGTCAAGGAACTCGGCCGCACAGACCTAGTGATGGGACTGCTCGTTTCAGGACCGATGAGCGTGCCCGATCTGAAAGCTTACAGCGAAAATCTCAAGGACCGAATGCAGGAGGCCGGATTAGCGTTGGTCGATATCGATGGATTCTCCGAACATCAACTGAGGGTGGCGTTGTCGGAACCCGAACTGCGTCGTACCGGACTGACTGTGCCGATGGTGGCTGATGCTATCGCTGCTCAAAGCCGGGATATGCCGTTGGGAACCATCGAAACAAGGGACCTCGATATTCTGCTGCGTTTTGACGACCAGCGGCGTAGCCCCGAGGAGCTGGGAAATCTGGTTGTGTGGGCTGGCTCAGAGGGGGCCGAAATCCGTCTGAATGAAATTGCGGCCATAGATGACTTGTTCGAGTTTGAGGAACAAAAGATCGAGATGAACGGAAATCGGTGCGCATTGCTGAACATCAGCAAGACCGAGGCCGAAGACACGATACAGATTGCAGAACGCGCTAAGGTCTTCATCGAAGCCGAACGACAGCGCCATCCTCAGATGACCTTTACGGCCAGCAAGGACGAATCATTGATCCTGACCGACCGGCTGAACATGCTCATATCAAACGGCGTGCAGGGGCTGATTCTGGTCTTTCTGGTCATGTGGGCGTTCTTCAATATCCGCGTTTCCTTCTGGGTGGCTATGGGATTGCCGGTTTCCTTTCTTGGAGCTTTCCTGGTCGCACCGCACCTTGGACTCAGCGTCAACATGTTTACCATGGTTGGGCTGCTGCTGGCGTTGGGCTTGCTCATGGATGATGCCATCGTGATAGCCGAAAACATCGCGGCCCACCGGGAGCTAGGCAAGGGACCGCTTGCCGCCGCAATTGACGGTACGCGAGAGGTCGCGGCAGGCGTGGTCTCGTCGTTCATCACCACGGTGTGTGTGCTGGGACCGCTGGCATTTATCGGCGGACAGATCGGGCGTGTTCTGCGGGTCGTGCCAATGATCCTGCTGCTGGTGCTGGTGGTAAGCCTGATTGAAGCCTTTGTCATTCTTCCCGCGCACCTGAACCATGCCATGCACCATTTTAATCCGTCCGCCGGCAACCGGGTTCGCCGGCGTTTCGATGCTTTGATAGAATGGATTCGGCAGAATTTGGCCGGGAAAGTCGTGGCGGCCCTGCTCCGCCGACGTTATCTGGTTTTCAGTTCGATTTTGGGGCTATTCATCCTTTCCATCGGGATGCTTGCTTCAGGCAGAATAAAGGTACAGGGATTCCCGGAACTTGAAGGCGATGTGGTGATGGCGCGATTGCTCATGCCCCAGGGCACTCCCCTGGCTCAGACGGAACATACCGTGAGGCACATTCTCAACGCGCTTGAAGGCGTGAATGACGTATTTGCACCTGATCAGCCAGGGGGAAGAGATCTGGTGGAAAATGCTTATGTTCAGTTCAGCCACAACACGGAAGCATTCGAGAACGGACCACATGTTGCCACCATCACGGTCGATCTGCTCAGCGCCGAGGAACGTTCCGGCGCTATAGATGCCTATCTTGCTGAGTGGCGTCGTCAAATCGGCCTTATTCCCGATGTTGTGAGCCTCACACTCAGCGAGCCTGGATTCGGACCCGGCGGTCGGCCCATCGAAGTACGGCTGCGCGGACGTGATCTGGACGAGTTAAAAGTCGCGGTGCTGGATTTGTATGCGTGGTTCAACCAATACGAGGGAGTCATCAATCTGGCCGATGATTTGAGGCCGGGCAAGCCCGAACTGCGTCTGCGCATGCGTGAGGATGCCCATGGAGTCGGCATCACTGCAACAGAAGTTGCCCGGCAGGTGCGGGGCGCTTTTCAGGGGCTGATAGCCGATGAAGTTCAGGTCGACAGCGAGTCCTATGAAATCGACGTTCGCCTGGCTGAAACCGACAGCGACAGCCTGCAGGCCCTTGACAATTTCATGCTTGTGCTGGCGGATGGGCAGGAAACCCCGTTGCGGAGCGTAGCGACTTGGGAAATGGAGCGCGGATGGGCACGCATCGCGCGCTACAACCGAATGCGTACGGTTACTCTCTACGGGGATGTGGACACTCGCCTGTTAAACACGGACGAACTGCTGGGCATGTTCCGCAAGACCTACTTGCCGGAATTCAGGCGTGAACACCCGACGGTGAAGATGGCCATTGCCGGAGAACTGGAGGAGACGGGACGGGCCCGCACGTCCATGCTTGCTGCTCTGGGCATCGGTATCATCGGAATATTCGTGCTTCTCAGTTTTCAGTTCCGTACCTATACCGAACCCCTGATTGTCATGATCGCCATTCCGTTCTCCTTAATTGGGGTCATTTGGGGACATGCCTTGATGAAAGTGCCTATCAGTATGCCGAGCCTGTTAGGATTTATCGCCTTGGCCGGTGTGGTGGTCAATGACTCGATCTTGCTGGTCATCTTTCTGAAGAAAGCCCGAACCACTTCCGCGACTCTGTACGATGCCGCAGCGGCAGCCAGTCGCGACCGTTTCCGGGCTGTTATACTCACCTCGAGTACGACTATCGCCGGACTGCTGCCGATCCTGTTTGAACGCAGCCTGCAGGCACAGATTCTCAAACCTTTGGTTATCAGCACAGCCTTCGGTTTGATGGCGTCGACTGTGTTAGTACTGCTGGGACTGCCCTGCATGTACATGATCCTCGGCGACTTTGGCTGGATCGAGAAATACAGCAACTTGGAAGCATAGCTGGAAGAAAATGTTGTTTTTGAGGATGCAGAAAAACGTGGAAACCTCAACCCAAAACGGCGCGGGACTCCCTGTCAACGGTTTCTACACCTACGTATCTACGCCGGAAGGCGCCGAGCACACGTTTGCTCCGGTAAAAGGTCGTTATGTCAGTGTGAACATGCTCAAGAACAGCGCGAATCCGGGCGTTCATCTTAACGAGATTGCGGTCTTCGCGGCCGAGTAAGAGCCGCACTAGCGGAGCTTGCCGGCGTTGCAAGCAAGGAGGTCGGGACGACGTCCCTCCACATTCTTTTTTCTTGTGGAGGGTGGCCCGTCCCCGGCCACCATTGGTGTTCGTTGTATCTCGGACGATGTATCATCGGTGGCTGCGGACAGCCACCCTCCATAATTCTCGTTTCTGCTATCGATTACGCTCTGGAGTTTTGTGTAATATATTTTACTTTAGTAGAGTAAAAGTATTATGGCATTGTTTATATTATAATTACTGCAACAACAATAGGAGCAAAATGAAAAATAAGACGATGAAGCAGTGGGTCATGAGTATGGGCATATGTCTGATGGCGATAGCGTCAGTTGTTCACGGTATCGAGCCGGCGGGGGAAACCAAGGTCGCTAAATCGCCTTTTGATCTGTCGGCCAAAGCCAGAGCGGAACGCGAACAGATCTATTCCGTGCCCGGCCGGGCGAATCTTAGCGGCAAAGACACGCCTTTGAAGGACGGCATGAAGATCGCGTTCTACGGCGACTCCATCACCATGCAGGGCCGCTACATCCGCGAAATTAAGAGCGCCCTCAAGGAAGGCGAGGGTACCCGGGGTATGACGATCCAGGTATTCCAGCATGGGCTCAACGGCGGGCGTGTGCCGACCGTGCTCGAAGGGAAGTGCCCCTGGGGCGACTTCAAGGCCACTATGCAGGAGCTGCTTGACAGGGAGAAGGCCGACGTCGTCTGCATCTTGCTTGGCGTTAACGATGTATGGCACGGGAAGAACGGAACGAGTCCCGAGGATTTCGAAGCCGGCCTGAAGAAGATGGTCGCCATGGCGCGCGCCGCCGGAGCCAAGGCTGTGGTGTTGGCGCCCCTGGCGGTTCTTAAGGAAAATGCGGGGAAATGGAACCCCAAGGCTGACGAGTTTGTGGAGATTACCCGAAAGGTCGCCGCCGATACGGGCGCCGGCCTGGCGGATGTGCGCAAAGCCTTCAAGGCCTACTTGCAGAACAACGGCACGGAAACATTGCCGGACGGCACCATCACATTCAAGGGCAAACTTTTAACATACGACGGGGTGCATGCCAATGAGGAAGGCGGCAAAGTAGTGGCCGACATAATCTCGCAGGCAGTCTGTGACGCCATGAAGAAAGCCGACAGCGGGGCCGCGCCCGCCAAACAGCCGCCTCCCGTCGACAAGAAGACCGACAAGCCGCAAATCATTGTAAAAAATCATTTAATTTAAGAGGTATAGCCATGAAAGAATTTTATCGCGGCGTGAGTGCAATTGTCTTGCTTATTCTGACACTTGCTGTACATACTTCATTTGCAGACGTAAGACTACCGAGTATTTTTGCCGACAACATGGTTCTCCAGCGCGACATGCCCGTACCGGTCTGGGGCCAGGCAGAACCCGGCGAGAAGGTTACCGTGAAATTCGGAAGGCAGAAGAAGACCGACAAAGCCGGTGAAGACGGCAAATGGATGGTAAAGCTTGATGCACTGAAAGCCTCAGCTGAACCCTCAGAGATGATCATCACCTCGTCAGGCGGGACGCAGCAGGTGAAGATCGTCAACATACTTGTGGGCGAAGTCTGGCTGTGCTCGGGACAGAGCAACATGGAGATGGGCCCGAAACTGTGCCATGATGCGGAGAAAGAAATTGCCGGAGCAAAATATCCTGGTATCCGCCTGTTCATGGTTCCTCACACAGCGTCCGCTAAACCGCAGGACACAGTCTCAGCCGATTGGGCGGTCTGCTCGCCGGAGACATTGGCAGCGGGCGGATGGGGCGGATTCTCCGCGGCAGCATATTTCTTCGGTCGAGAGATTCATCAGAAGCTGAATGTTCCGGTCGGACTGCTTGATGTCTCATGGGGGGGAACGGTTATCGAACCGTGGACAGCAAAGGAAGGTTATGCGGGGAACCCCCGCTACAAGGACGCGGAAGCCGGTGGATTTTTCAACGGGATGATCCATCCACTAGTGCCGTTCGCAATTCGCGGCGCGCTATGGTATCAGGGCGAATCAAACCTGATGGGCGGCGACACCCGCGGTTACACGGAAAAAATGCGGGCGCTTATAGAGAGCTGGCGCAAAGTCTGGGCGCAGCCTGGCGGCGACTGGCCGTTTTTCTACGCCCAAATCGCACCGTTAGAGAATCCCCTATACGATACTCTCCCCAGGTTCTGGGCAGCTCAGTCAGCAGTCGAGAAACAGATACCCAATACCGGGATGATCATTACGCACGACATTACCGACAATCTTAAGGATATCCACCCCAAGAACAAACAGGACGTCGGCCGGCGTTTTGCAAATCTGGCCCTGCACCAAACCTACGGCATGCAAGATGTTGTCTGCCGCGGCCCGATCTTCAATAGTATGTCCATCAAGGGCAAGTACATCATCGTCTTTTTCGATAACTGTGAAGGCGGCCTGTCAACCCGCGACGGCAAGGATCCGGACTGGTTTACTATTGCAGGCGCGGACGGTACATTCGTCGCTGCCAAAGCAAAAATCTCAGGTAAAAATGAAGTTACTGTCTGGAACGACTCTGTAACTGAGGCGGTTGACGTCAGGCTTGGCTATAGCAGGATAGCGCAGCCGAACCTGTGCAACAAGGCGGGACTCCCTGTCAACGGTTTCTACACCGACAAGATCAAGCCCATACGCTCACTGGCCTACAACAAACCGGTGACAGCCAGCAGCAAAGCCCAGGGCGGTCACATTCCGGAAGATATCGTGGACGGCATTGCCGACAACGGCTCAGGCTGCCATCTCTCCCCATACCCGCAATGGCTGCAGGTCGATCTCGAAAAAGTTTGCTCGATCGACAGGATCAAGATCTACACCTATTACGACGGCGGTCGCTCTTACCAGTACAACGTGGAAGGCTCCACTGACGGGAAGACATGGGTCACGCTTGTGGACATGAGTGCAAATACCAAAGTATCTACGCCGGAAGGCACCGAGCACACGTTCGATCCGGTCAAAGTCCGTTATGTCCGCGTGAACATGCTCAAGAACAGCGCCAATCCGGGCGTTCACCTCAACGAGATAGCGGTCTTCGCGGCCGAGTGAGTGCCGCACTAGCGGCGCTTGCCGGCGTTGCAAGCATGGACGTCGGGACGACGTCCCTCCACGCCGGTTAATCGGACGGATCAGACCAATATCCACCGGTTCTTTCGGCAAAGCCGAAATTTCCGTCGTCCATCCGCGCCTCAGTACAATTATTATCCGGGAAGCCGGGAAGGAGGTGACTGACGCGCGAGACTATGTCGGGCAAGTTTGTAACTGCCGAATGTTACTAGGATACGGCTATGTATTGCTGGCTAAGATCCGAGGCAAAAGAGCGATCAGGAGCAGCCGGCTACGCATGCATCTGCCGCGGAATTAGGGACAAAGGACTGGTTGCTAATTATAGATAAAAGAGATACAATTTAAGGTGCTGCACAATTGGGGCAGGTATATACCTTGAAACCAGGTGCGATACAATTATAACGGGCGCATTTTTGATATGTAATGTAATGTGTACATCGCAGGAATATACAAAAATAATCCGGCAAGATACTACTCCGAATCCTGGCGAATGCTTGGTTAATACCAGGCTGGCAAGTAGTGTCGGTTGGCCGCGCAGTGAAAGGATTATAAACATGACAGTTCGTATTGTTGTCTATCTGGTGGTCTTCTGGTTGATGCAAGTTGTTGCACAATTATTTTTTAAATGGGGAAGTGGGTGCGAGGCCAGATGGATCTGGGGTTTCCTGGCAGGCAATCTTTTCGGCTTCTCCAGTATTTGGCTTCTGATGCTGATGTATAAGTCAATGAATCCGAACATAGCCTTGGGAATTGCCACCGGTGGTGCGCTTCTGCTCAGTCAGGTTGTCATCTTCCTCGTGTTCAACTCCAAGGTTTCAGCGATGCAATGGGCTGGGATTATTGCCATCGCCGTTGGAATGATAGCACTTTCCGCAGGTGGCGCCCGAGAGTTGGAACCTGGAGCTCGACCGACTTCTGCTGGCGGCATCGCTACCGGCGCCGCGCCAGAGAAGTAACATTTGGCATCTGCCACGCCAGGGCGGAACACGCTAAGGAGAAAAACGAAAAGACATGAAAGCAATCATCATAGAGGCAGCGGGTAAAATTGCCATTCGTGATATTCCCAAACCGGAGATAGGAGCGTACGACGCCCGGGTCCAGGTTGTTGCCGGGCTAATGAGTTTTATCCGTTGGAACTAAGAATGAAAAAACAGCGATACTGCATTTACTGGTTTGTATTATGTCTTTCGAGTATGATGTTTGGAGATGCGTCATTTTCTAGTGAAGCAGAAAATGTTCCAAATCATATTTCCTACACGATCCCCAAGAAGGCAAAAAGAATCAAACGTTGGAAATGGAGACCCTGGGGTGGCCATAGCACGTATTACACCTACGACTATATGATAGATGGTGTGAAAGTCGGGACAAGGAGTTATAAAAAGTTAGACGGTCTGTTCCGGAAATCCTTACTGACAGACCAACAATCATACTATAAAGGAAAATTACATGGACTTATTGTTGAAACTAAAGCTAGTCATAAAACCGAGGGATACTTCCGTTTGGGTCAGCGACATGGCATTACAAAGAAATGGATGTCGGACGGAAGGCTTGAAGAGATATCTGAATATAAGAACGGTCAAAGGAACGGTAAAACCGAATGGCCTATTCTAAATAAAGTATCAATGTATAAAGATGGCAAGAAGAACGGAATAGAGATATGGAAAACGCACGGATATATGGGCTTCAGTTTTCCCAGTATTGTACATGCGATGTATGTTGATGATAAGCAAAACGGCATAACAAAAATATATACGAAGAACCCTTATAGTGATACAATTAAGGAACCGTACTTAATTGCGGAAATCGATTATGTTGACGGCAAAATTCACGGTAGCTACAAAAGGTATGATCATACTAATTCTCTACGCTCAAATAGTATATACGCAAACGGAGAATGTTACCTTCTCACGACTTATTATGACAATGGAAATGTTTTGTCGGTTACGACATTCAATGACACTTCGCACCATGGAATACAAATATTCTGGCGCAGAGATGGCTCTGTAAAAACTGCAACCTTTTTCATAGAAGGAAAAGTTGTTAGCGAAGAAGAATATCGTCAGCAATCGTCTGCTGATAAACAAATGCCCAAGATCTGTCAATCACTGAGCCGAGACGCGGTATTATCGAGGTTGAAATGGAAATTACCATTTGGTCAATCCCTAACAACCGACAGGAGGTCGCAAAGCTCTCCCTTACAGTAGCGAAAATGATAGTGAGAATGTAAGATCGGGGGTGATCGGGGGTCGGACCGAGCTAACTATAATGTAATGAATAAGATAAGGGGTAAAACAGGGGTCAAAACAGGCCTTACAGCTCGATTTTGGGGGTAAAATTGAAATAGAAGAGGTATAAAAAAGGAGTGATTGAAGGGTCATCTATGTCGATTTAGGGGTCGAAATCGACGTGTAAGGCCCTAAAAAGGGGGTGTAAAAGGGGTTAAGATTAAGAAATGGAATAATTTAGCTCGGTCCGACCCCAATTTGTTCTTTTTCATTGTTCTCTTGTCGGCTTCTCGCAGCGATATTTCGAGCACACATCGGTGGCTGAGACAGCCACCCTCCATAATTCTCGTTTCTTCTATCGTCCGTGCTCTGGAGGGTGGTCGTCCACGACCACTGTTCCAGCTTGGAAGTATCAGTGTGGGAGACCGGTTCCGTACGGGCGACAAGCTTGCACGAAGGTTGCGCGTCGGAACCGCCCTCCCACCTTATTAGGAATAGAGTACGCGGCACCAGTCAACGAGCCAGTACCAGTTAAAGGTAGACTCGACACCAACAGAAATATCGGTGTCATACGGCGCAAGGCACTGCTCCAGGCGTTTTAGCTTGTGCCGTGCATTGGTAATTTGATATAATATGGTATTGCTCATTTAATCAATCGGGCAGAGGGAAAGGTACTGGCCATTAGTTTTGAGATGTTTCAAAAATAGTACTATAATCGTACACGATAATCGTGACCATAATCTTAGACCGAAAAGGTAGGACAAATGAATGATTAAAACGGCGAATAGACGTGAAAAAAAATCAACACCCAAAAGGTGAACGTAAAAAGCTCATATCATCCCACCC
>CAZCLS010000042.1:0-14979 GCA_964499565.1 uncultured bacterium | reverse complement strand
CATCTTCCATGTTACCGCCCGCCCAATTCCCGAACCGGTTTTCTCCCTGATGCTCTTCGGGCTGTTGTCGGTATACGTTTCGCGCCGTAAATAGTGACTGTTTCAATAATTATTGCTTTAAAAAATGCCGGTTGTCTAACCGGCTCTTTTTTTGTCGTGTTTGTGCAAATGTTTATCGGCTTTGTCTATTTATTTTTTGTTCGCGTCATACTATACTATAGCTATTATTATAGTAATCTATACAAAAGGTTGGTCATATGAAATCTGTCTTTTGTTCTCTCCTGTTCTGCTCAACCTTCTTGCTGGCGTCTCTTGCCCATGCCGACGTCTGGCCCCGTATCGGTAAAACCACCCAGCGTACCGGCAAATTCAGCGGCCCGAAGTACTGGAACGCTAAAACAGTCTGGAATGCTCAGCTGTGGGGTAACCGCCCTAATAATCGCACTACCCCCTGTACTGATGAAACTAATTTTTATTACGTATCTAATGTCGAACTGGACCGCTGCAGCGTTGTCGACGGCACCCGCGTTCCCGGCCATACAACGTTCATGGGCGGCGGTGATGTTCTGGCCGTTAATCCGGAGATGGACGATTCGCATGTCTATTTCGCCAAAAAAAACTGGTCCGGTTCCACCTATATTTACGCTTTCAACAAGAATTCCAGCGGCTTCGACTGGGTTATTACCAACAGCGGCCTACAGACGGTAAGTCTGCTGACCGATAATGGAAAGCTGTATGTAAAATACATGAATAATTCCATCAAATGCTACAACACGGTCGACGGCAGTGAAGAATGGAGCCACGATGATTCAGCCGCCGGCTCCGGCGATGCTCCCAGCGGCATGATCATTGATCCGGACGGTACGTACCTGTATTATAAATCCAATGACGGACCGCTGAATAAACTGGATGTTTTCGATGGTACCTTCGTTACCAATATCGGGCTGAATCCCCGTATCCATCACCAGCAGAATAATGACCCTGTTATCGATTCGGATGGCAACCTGTACGCCCATGGCAATCTGGGCGGCGCTCTCCCGTTGATGAGTTTTACCCGTGACGGCGAGTATCGCTGGAGTGTTAATACCATCGATTACGGCGGCTGGGGTTATCACAGCGGCATTACCCTTAACTCCGATAACAGCACCGTCTACACAGTAACTAAAAACGGCCTGATGGCAATTGATAACGCTGCCGGCAGCATGAAATGGTTTGTTTCCCTCGGTAAGGAAAACTGTGACGGCGGCTGTATTTATAACCAGGATACCGGCGTCATTATCATGGTCGCCCTCCTGAATGGCAAAGCCCACGCCGTCGGCATTAAAGATAACGGCGGCTCGGGTATGCTGCTCTGGAAAGTTCCTTTCGGCGCCGATACGGTCGATCAACTGTCGCGTAGTTACCCGATCGTCTTTCAGAACGGTAATGTCCTGCTGTGTAATTACAATATGGCCCTCATGTGTATCGAACCGCTTGTCGGCACCCCCCTTAATGTCAGCGCTACCGATGGCGATTTCCCCGACAAAGTAGTCGTCTCCTGGTCAGCTGCCGGCGGCGCGGTCAAATATAAAGTCCTGCGTAATTCCAGCGGCAGTACCAATGACCCCCCCGACATGCTCAGTGACGCTATTACCGGTACCTCGTATCAGGATACCACTCCCGTCCAGGGTCAGGTTTATTATTATTGGGTCCAATCCGCGGACGCTGCCGATATATGGGGTGATTTGAGTGAGTTCGATTCCGGTTATTCCGTCGATCCTACTGCCCCGCGCGGCACCCTCTCCGTCCAAAGCGGCGCTTCCGGCAGCGGTTCGCTGCTCGATCCGTTCAATCTTGGCCTCACTCCCATCACGAAAACAAATACTGCTACCCTGGCATTGAATATTACTGTTGCCAATGCTACCGGTTTGACACTTTCGCACATAGGAGGCAGCAGCAATTTCTTCGTCGGTCCTAACGGCCTGGCCGGTTCGGTCTCCGCCGGCAGCAGCGATTTATTTGAAATCAAATATACCGCGGCCGGTGTTACTAACCTGACTGAATCGGCTCAGTTCACTATCGATGATGCCGGCAATATGCCCGCTCTTACTTTCACGGTTACCGCTACCGCCGCTATTATGCCCGGTGACGTAATCATCCATCGCTGGAGCTTCAATAACGATGACAGTGAAACCGTCGCGGTCGACAGCGTGGGCGGTATGGACGGCACGTATGTCAATAGCGTGCTTATCTCTAATAATGCCGCCTATCTCGCCGGCGGCGGTGACTACAACAGTGACGCTCCCTGGATCGATTTGCCGGAAGCCGTTATCGACGGTCTGACCAACTTTACCATTGAAACATTTTTCACCCCTGAACTGAATGCCTGGAACGCCTTGTTCTGCTCATTCTTTGGCGGCAGCCATTTCGATTTTTCTCCCGGAAACGGCTATGCCCGCGCCTTTGCCCAGTTCACTTTCGGTGCTGTTGTATTGAATACGCCGCATCATATGGCAATTGTCTATACCCGCGATCCCCAGGCAACTAAGGTATACGTGGATGGCATCCTGGCTAAAGAACAGGTCAATAGCGGTGCAAATCCGCAACCCTATGTTTCATCAAATGTCTTTATCGGCGGCTGCGGCAGATATCAATATGAACAGCGTTTTAAAGGCTGGATCGATGAGTTCCGAATGTATAATGGCGCCCTCGATGCTGAAGTAATTCGCCAGAACTCGTTATACGGCCCGGATGCTTTCCCGGGCGAAAGCACGCTGCAGACCGGCACCGTTACCGAAGTCCGCGGCGCTGAAAGCGGTGACGGTTCTGCTGAAAATCCCTGGAATATGGGCAGTGTCGAAATCGATGACGACCCCCTTGAACTTGACCTGCGCCTTACGATTTCCGGCGGTAATGTTTCCGGTCTGATGCTGATTGAAAACGATGATACCAGTAAAAGTTTTGACGCCTTCGATCTTGACCCTGATATCAATGATGGCGGTTCTGATGACTTTACGGTAACCTATACACCTACCAATCCGGTCGGTATCTGGGTCACCACCACCTACACCGTCGACGACGGCCCCGGCGACATGATTCCTGTGACTTTTCATGTCACCGCGCGACCCTTGCCGGAACCGGGTTTGCTTATCGTGTCTCTGGGATTTTTGATATTAGTTTTCACACGGATAAAACAGCGCTGAACATTTCCGCTCTTTTTTTCTTGCCTTCAATAAAAAAGCCGGTTATCACAACCGGCTTTTTTATTACTACATTCCTGAACCTTGAATCCTGAACCCTGACAACTCCATCAACCATCAACCATTTACCATTCTAATTGAAAGACCCCGGTGGGTTTATCCCGCCGGTGAATAAGATTATTTTCCACAAGATCATTATTCCCCCGCATACGCTCGGGTAGTCAATCTGCCACCTGCTCCCGGGGGGAGTCACCCGCTTCGGAGCCGCGGGTGCTACTTGAGGCCATCGGACATCAGACATCTGAACAGCCAATGGTTCGCAAAACGGGAGGACACAAGGCCCTCCCCTACAGTAGGGTTTGCCCACAGCCCTCCGCCCTCGGACATCGGACATCAGACATCGGCTTCCTGAACCCTGAACCCTGAATCCTAAACACTCTACCGCCCCCTGACCACCGGGACTTGCTGCTTTACATAGATATCTCCCAGGTCTATCTCTTCCCCTTCTTCACCCACCGGAATACTGTTCAATTGTACCTGGCCGCGCGCACCGTCTGAGCTATCCCAGACATACAGATAATACTTCAACGCCGACGAAAGAGGCTCCAGCTTAAACCGCCCGTTCTTGTCAGCGCTGCAACCAGAGGAATACAGATAGGTGTTTCCCCTCCGGCCCGAAATGGATATGTTTGCTCCCGACGCCGGATTGCCATCCTTTCGTAATACCCGTCCTTTCAGGCTGTATCCCTGCTCAGTCAATATAATCGTTCCCGCGTCCAGGTCGCTGTCTGCTACCTGCACATCTCGATATACCGGAGCATATCCCTCAGCGTCAATGCAGAGTGTTCGCTCTCCGGGATATACCGGGAATATCTGGATCTCTCCTTCATACATGTTGTAACTGTTTCCCACTCCAACTCCTGCCCGTACGCGCAACGCTGTGCCCAGCGCATCCGTTACATATGCCGACAGCATCTGCCCGTCCGGAATAATGATATTCGTTGCCATGCTGTCCGCGACTATGCCGTTGATGGTCAAATTTGTGTAGTTCTCTATGCGGATAGCGACAGTATACTCGCGGTCGGTCTTACAGTTGTCTATGCTGAAATTGCCGCTCATGTCGGTGTGATACCCCCGTGACATGTTGCCTTCATTTACTTGAGCGTATCCCTGTACCGGCATGCCCGATTGCATGCGCAAGCCTATGTTCAGCGTGCCTGTTCCCGACTCGATTTCAGGTATCGTTAACGCTGCCGTCTGCCGCGCCGCCATTACTGCATTGGTGGTCCACTGCTCGCCATTCCTGCCGTTCACTACGATGTTGTATACTCCCGGCTCGACAAACGGACATATATACCCATTAGCTGTTTTAATAAATGATTCCCGGCTGATATACTGGTTATTGCCATTGATATTCAAATACTGGTTTTTGTTCTCTATTCCACGACCCGCTATCGTAAAATATCCCGTTTCCGGCAGCGTTATCTCTATATTCGTTTCTAATCCGGCATAAACCTCGATCGGCCCGCTCTCCGCCAGTTGCGTGCTCTTATATCCTGCTAGTATGTTTACCGCGCGTACATGACTGGGTATGTTTGATAATACTACGCTCCCTCCTGCCGTCTGCCGCGTCTCGCCATATTCTCCTTTCCTCACGTCGTGCGCATCCAGCCGAAGCGGGTATTGTTCCGTGCCCGCCTGCTTTTTAAGTGTAAGCCGTATCGTCGCCGGTGGCGACATCTCTACTACCGGTTCTCCCCCGTTTCCTTCTTCACCGGCATTTGGAGAATAAAACCAGGTGGCAGGCGCGTATCCTTTCCGCCTGAACTTCAGCATGCAATATTGTGAAGCCCTTACAATAAATTGTCCCTGCTCATCAGTGAATGGTGTGCTTTCTATTCCGTACTGTGTGCGCTCATCCGTTGATGTTATGCCAACGCCCGCTAACGGGTTTCCCGTTGCCGCGTTAATGACCATTCCCGTCACGACCGCCGCGGATTTGAATCGCAGCAGTGCCATTTCAATCGCCTTGTCCCGTATGATTATTTCCCGGCTTTCCTCGCGATACCCGGGCTGCAGAAAGGTTACCTGGTATCTCCCCGGCTGTAATCGCTCGGTTATAAACGTTCCATCAGTACCATTGTCTGCCGCCAGCGTGTATTCACGCTCTACCCAGCTTTCGTTGCCGGACTTTATTGCCGCGCGCAGCCGCTGAATACCATTTGCCAGTGGATGTCCCTCTTCATCCAGGCATACTCCCGTTATCCGGCCTCCCTGTCTGCTGATCTTAATCGTGACAATCCCGCCCGCCGCTCTCTCCGGCCCATACGGTCCACTGTATCCAGCCGGATATTCCCGCGGCGCGCATTTCACTATATATCTGATATCTCCCGGTACTTCTTCTATCCTGAATGTCCCCGCCAGGTCTGTGCTCGTTACTGTTCCCGTCACCATCAGAATCGGTGTTTTAAAATAACATTGTTCCGGTACCGGTATCGGTGTTTCAAGCCGCTCTATCCAAACCGGCATTCCCGTCACCGCTTCTCCGTCTGTATATATCACCCGGCCGCTGATACTCACCGTCTGAACAACGTCTGCCTGTTCAACGCTCTGAACCGGTTCCGGCACGGCCTCCAATGCTGTTCGGCCAGGCGCTTCTTCTTCTGCCGGCTTGCCGGACGATTGTTCGTCGGCCGGCTTACCGCACCCCGCCAGTATAATTCCCGTCAGAACTAGCAGCATGCCTTTCCGCATTATTATTTGTTTAACTGTTTTCATCCTCATTATTTGAAGGCCAGGGTTATGCGTTTTCCACCTTCCAATTCTGCCGCAGTCCGCACAATCCTGCCCGACGAATCTACCGCGAATACCCGGTACTCACCGCTCGCGCTGCTCCGCAACAGTAACGTGTCTCCAGTCCGTAAGAAATCTCTCAGTGTATAAGCCGGCTGGTATGTCACTCTGCCGTTCGTTCTCTGCACTTTCATAACCATAACACGCGCCATGTGACGTGCCTTCTCTGCCCCAAACGTTATCGCTAACTCAGACATTTCAGGCATCCTGACCGTGATGTTTGTTTCTTCCCCGGCTGTTACCTGAAAATAATCCGATTTTATACCCCCCGCTTCGTTTTTTCGGGTTAATACACTCACACAGTATCTGCCCGTTACGGGCGATATGTCTTTGAAGTGGTATGTTCCGCTTTCAGTGAATGCTATCCGCGGTTTTATTCTACTGCCTGATTCCTCCGGCGCTAATACTACATACATGTTCGATGCCGTCACTCCCGCCGCAGTCAACGCCTCTACTCTCACTGCCCCAGGCTTCTTCATCACTATTTCAATCTCCCTGTCTGTTTCAGTACCCTTAAACTCATACATGGTCTCAGCGTAACCCGGATGTGAAAATATCCAGGTCTCCGGCCTTGCAAGCTTTATCATAAATCGTCCGTTTGCATCCGCCTGGAATGATTCACCTGTTTCTGATTGTATGTCTTTCGACGGCCTGATTGCCGCTCCGGCGCAGCTGCTCCCATTTTCTGCCCGTATCACACGCCCCGTCACTACCCCTGTTCTGAACATGCTGATCTCTATCGGCCTGGCTCTGCCATAACCGACCGTTATAAATTGTGTCTTTTCCTCCGCGTTCTCAGCCGCAAAGTCTACCTGGTATACTCCCGGCCGCAATTCACACGATTGCTGCCACCCGTTTGATATCGCTTTCAATGGTATGACCGCACGCCGGACAATCCGGGCGCCGCCTCCGGTTGTCTCCTGTATAATCGTCTGTGCCGTTAATCCCCGTACCAGCTCACCCGCTTGCGTTCGGGCCGATACGATGAAATATCCTCCTCTGCCCGGTATTTCCAAGGTTATCTGCTTGCCGCCCAGTGTCACTTCCGTCCACGGCCCTGAAAATGTTCCCAGCCTTCCTTCCGGCACGCACTTCAGCAGAAAGCGTATCCCCGCTGGTATCTGCCGTATGTCGAATCGCCCCGTCCTGTCTGTGTATGCCGCCGCTCCCGGTATCGGACTTGTCACCTTTTCGAGTTCCTGTGTCGTCGACTGTTCGTCAGCAATTGTGACATACTCCGCCCATACCAGCACTCCCGTTACCGGTTCGCCTGATGTATACCTGACCATCCCCGGCACGTCACTTCCATCCGCTAACGTTACTTCCGTGTAAAAATCTCCCATCTTTGTCGAAAACGTGTGCTCGTAATCCTGGTAAACCGGGTAGCTGCCGTGAACGACTTTCATACAGTATCTTCCCTCTCCAACCGGTACCCCTTCAAGAACAAAACTGCCGTCTGTTCCCGTTTCTGTCCGGCAGGCCCGGACTCCTTCCATCGCTTTTTCAGCTTCTGGTTCGCCCGCCCAGGCAACCGATACCCAGGCCCCACTCAACCCGGTACCGTCCGGCCCGTACACGATCCCCGTCACGCGTACCGTTCTGCCCCGTGTCATTGTGATTCGTACCGTACCTCCTGTAACCGGCCTCACTGCCGGATAATATCCCGGAGCCGTTACAAACAGTTCCGTCTGCTTGCCAGCCTTTGTTTCCGGCATCCTGTATGCTCCTTCACTGTCCAGTTTAAGCCGCTGGCAACTCGTTATCTCAAAAGCCTGCTGTGAGAGAATGACCTGCGCGTTCGTGATTGCCTTCCCGGTCAATGCCGAATTCACTACCACGTTACCGCCGTTATCCGCAAGCGCCGCGCCGCAGACGATTCCTGCCAGAATGCCGCCGCTGATTATTATTGCTGCGAATCCCCGTTCCATGGTCATTGTTCTTTGTTTCCGCATAATCAGGCTTTAGTCCTATTTGTTCCCCGTATGATACAAAAATTCAACAATCGTATCCTGCCGTATGACATTGAATAACTTCTCCTCCTTCTGCAATGCAAGCAATGCCATCTCAACTTCCGCAGCTTCGTTTTCCGCTGGATATTCTATGACGAATATTACCGTCTCCATGCCGGCATACAGTATCGTTCCTCCCGCGAAATCAGTCGTGTGCGATAAGTGTAATTTTTCCAGTATTTCTTCTCGCATCAACCGGTTTGCCGTAATCGCCGAATGGCCGAAAAGAACATGCTCGGGCTTGTCGGTTCCCATTATTTTTGTCAGGCCTTCCACCACCAGCGGCGGTTCCCCTTGCTTTATATGACTGCACAGCACCCGCGCGAATACCTGCATGTCCTCTAACGCTATACCGCCGTATGCCGGTTTTATCCGCACGATGCAGGAACCGCAACGCACGACTAGTATTGTTCCTATCCGGAATGCTCCGGCACCGATCTCATATGTTTCCGCGTCGGGCGGATATAAATAACTGTACAAACCAAACGCGTCATCCGTGTCTCCCATTTCATACACCCGCACATCGGCTTTTACCGTTGTTTTTATATGCGTATATTCATACTCGTCAAGTCGCTGCAATCCGTATTCGGTAAATATTTCCGGCTCTTCCCCCGCCAGCCGCCGCATCTCCTTCCAGGATGTGTAAGCCCGGTGCTGTGTCTCTTTCCAGGCCCCCTTCATGAGTGTGCCGGGCATCGCCTGCCCCCCGCACGATTGCTGCAGAATTCCTCCGCAGAGTACTATGCCAACCGCTGCTATCCTTTGTGTCGTATTCATGAAAATACACTCAGTATTATTATGATAAATGCCGCTACCATGAGTAATGCTATTCCCGTAAGCCCCGCCGGAACGATCAGCGCGTCCCACATGCTCAATCCCTCGAACGGCGTATGACACTCTTCGCATTCGTATATCCGGTCCGGATGCCCTTCTCCCGGCGAAAACACCCGCAGCAGCATACTTACTGCCGCGCTTGACTGCTCACGCCCCTCTTCCACAACACAAACTTCTACATGCCGTTTGCAGTGCGGACAGTATCTCAATTTTCCTGCCGCTCTGTGATGCCGCGTATGCCCGTCTTTCCTGCCACTCATCTGCTCCGGATTATTCATTGCTTCTGTTCCTCTGTCAATACGTTCTTCGCTCTATTCTTATCTCTGTATCCGCTGTTCAGTCTGCGCCTTGTACGCCTCTTTTCCCGGGCTGGATTTGTATAAGCACTTTTTGCGCGAGTTCCATAAATATTCCGGGGTCCGCGTTATATCCCGCATGCGCCAGTACCGCCTCTCCTGTGCATTCTTCTATCAATCCTATGTTGCCAGTGTGCGGCTCGACTTCAACTACCGGTTCCGTGTCGTTACACACTATACCCAGGATCGGCAATCCCGCCGCCCGGCATCCCTCCACGGTCAGCCAGGTGTGATTCACACTGCCTAAAGCACGGCTGGCTACAATCAATACCCGCCCCGCACAATCACTGAAAAAATCCCGGATGCTGTAGATGCCCTCCGCGCTTGAAGCGATCGGTACCAGCAATCCGCCCGCCCCTTCCACGATCATTATGTCGTGCCGCTGGCTTAGTATGTCATACTGCGCCAGGCAACCCTCTATGTCTATCTCCCGCCCTGCCCGGCGAGCTGCTTGATACGGCGCCAGCGCTTCCTCAAACCAGCACGGATTTATTTCTTCCAGACTCTCTCTACTCCCGCTGCTTGCCAGCAACAGTTCCGCGTCTTCGCGCCCGCCTGAACAAAATGGTTTGTATACTCCCGTATCATAGCCAAGCTCTTGTAACGCCCGTACCAGTCCGCAGGCTATATAGGTTTTTCCTATCCCCGTGTTTGTTCCCGTTATCGCGATACACGCCATGCTTCCTCCCCCTTATTTCCTGCGCCCAAATCGTTTCTCCAACTCGGCATATGGTAACACTATCATTGTCGGCCGCCCATGCGGACAAGTCCAGGGCGTCTCCGTCGCCAGCAGCTGGTCAAGCAATGCCTGCATCTCCCGCTGGGATAACGCCTGGTTGAATTTAACACTCCCGCGGCAGACCAGCACTAATGCCAGTCGCCGTCGTATGTCTTCTATCCGCGATGATGAACCGTGTGCCAGAAATTCATCCGCTATGTCAACCAGCATATTATCAAGGTTCGTATCATCCAAATACCCTGGCACACCATCGATTTTAAATGTGTCTACTCCGAACTCTTCTATCCCGAATCCCGCCGCGCGCAATGCCGACAGCTGTTCCGCGATTACCGCCGCCTGGGCCCCCGATACGTGCACGGTTACCGGCATCAATAACGCCTGCTGCGGTGCCTGCTCGGATTCTAACGCGTGTACGACCAGATCATAATTTACCCGCTCGTGCGCCGCATGCTGGTCCACTAATACCAGGCCATTGCGTACCCCCGTGATTTCAGCTACTATATACGCTTCCCCAGCTTGGCCTATCGCCCTGATTGCATCCGCCGCCGCCGGACCGGCCGGCACTTCAGCGGCCGCGCCTGTCATGCTCTTCTCCCGCCCTTCCTCAACCGCGCCGGCCTGCTCTGCTATCTGCCCTTTCTCCGCCGGTTCCGTTCCGTACAACCGCTTCCATTCCTCTACCGTCAGCTTCGTCTGCCAAGGGTCACGCGGCTTTTCAGGCTGCCGTACCCGCGTCTCTCCCCGGTCCGGTTCCCCCGCCGTTCGTATGCCTGTTTCCCGCGGCGGTGCTAATGTTACCGATGGCGCCTTGCTCTTTTCCTGCAGCGCGTTCATAACGCCCCGGCTGATCACACTCTGTACCTTGAACTCATTCGCGAATCGTACTTCCCGTTTGGAGGGATGGATGTTCACATCAACCGACCCCGCCTGCGTCCGCAAAAATAAAAACGCGTACGGATACCGCTCACTGCTCAACAGTGTTCCGTAGGCCCGTTTCAGTAGTGATCCATACCAGCTGCACCGTACCGGCCGCTGATTCACATACAGGTATAATTCATTCCTCGTCATCACCGTTCTGGACCAGCTGCTTATATAGCCTTCCACCGCGCAAGTGTCTTCTGTGTACGTTATCGGAATAAGGTCATCCGTGAATGCGTCTCCCCGCAAATGGACCAGCCGCGTACGCAGCGCCGTCAGAAACGGCGTCTCCTCCGGCTGCGGCGGTACATCGAAATGTTCCGTCCCGTCTACCACATATTTGAATCCTTTGCGCGGCCAGGCTAAAGCCATCCCGTACATGAATCGCCCTATATGACTTAGTTCCGTGGCTGTCGTCTTCAGAAATTTCGCCCGGGCCGGTACACAGTAAAATAAATTGCTCACATTGACTGTCGTTCCGGCTGAACGCGCCGATTCCACACAGTCCGGCGCTGCTCCCCCGTCTATCCGCACCCGCGTCCCTTCGCCCGTCTCGCGCGTGCTTGTGTGCAGCTCAAAATGTGATACCGCCGCTATACTCGGTAATGCTTCCCCCCGGAATCCTAATGTCGTGATAGCATCGATGTCCTTCGCCGTTCTGATCTTGCTCGTGGCATGCCGCTGCACCGCCAGCAAAGCGTCGCTTCTGCTCATCCCCGTACCGTCGTCCGATACCCGTATCCGGCTCCTCCCGCCTCCGCTGATCTCTACCGTTATCCGCTTCGCTTCCGCATCCAGCGCGTTTTCCACCAGTTCTTTTACGACCGACGCCGGCCGCTCAACAACTTCGCCCGCCGCAATCTTGTTGGCAACATCTACTGCTAATATTTTTACCGTGTTATTCTGCATACTTCTTCCTGTCCTGCTGTATATAATCTCTCCAGATTATAGCAAACCAGCCCCGATTTATCCACCCATTCACACCTCTCGCCTCTGCGTCTCTGCACAAGACTATATTTTCCTCTCTTCCATCCCGGCGGCGAACATATCCGTCCGATTCGTCTGATCCGACTGATCCGTCCGATTCGCCGCCGGAACGAATTGCTCGTTTGACTCATTTCCTTTTCTATGTTATTATACATGTATACATGGTTTTTTAATTAACCGGGAGTCACCTATGAAATTCAGCCGCGCCGCCTGTATCACTGTTCTTATCCTCGCTTCTCTTACCTTTGCCGGCCAGTCCCCGGTCTATTATTATGAACCTGATGCCGTCGTTAAAATCGATATGGCTCAACGCAACGGCTCTGTTCCCGCCCCGACCGCCCTGGTCTATAAAGTTATGGCCCTTACCGGCAGCAGCAAGCTTCCCGCTGAACTCGCCAGCGAAACACCCCTGACCTGCGGCACTCCCGTCATGGATGAATTAGTCCAGTGCTGGCCTTCTCTCGATTACCCCCTGCAGCAGGAGATTATTTCCTATCTGCCCGAAGCCTCCCTTTTTACCCATGATCATGTTGACGCCGCCTTTACCGCCGCGTTCACCAATCTTTTCCCCTTCCTGAACAAAAGCATGAAGTCCCGCAAAAACAAAAATCACTTCGTGCTGTATTATGCCACGGAAGGCTCAAACGCCGTTTCCAGCGCCAAATATGTCAAGAACGTCGGCAAAGTTCTTGAATACAGTTATAAAAAAATCATGAAAATGTATGGCAAATCCGCCAAAAATCCCGAACCCATGCCCGTTTTCTTTATCGAACGTGACTATGGCGCCTGTACCTATGTCGGCCCCTCCGGCGCACCGCCTACCGCCGAATCATACATTACTATGGAACGCGACCTGGACCAGAAAACCCTGGCCAATTATAAAAAATATGGCAGTCAGCTCGTTGATGCGGTTCCCTGTCATGAATACTTTCACGCCGTCCAGAATAATTTCGATTGCACCGAAGGCAAGTTTATGAAGGAATCCAGCTCGTCCTGGATTGAAGGTATCGTCTATCGTAATAATAAATTGTACGTGGTCTTCAGAGTTCCTCTCGTTTATAATACTCCCCATTGGCCCCTCTGGTACGGCTCCGGCTACCAGGGTACCCTCTTTCAGCGCTTCTGTCAGGAGTTTTATAATACGACTGCTATCAACCCCTCCATCTGGAAAAAATGTGAAGAAACCGCCGGAGATAACGGTATGGCCGCTATCTCAGCTGTCCTGGCCGACCGCGGTACTACCTGGGACGAAGCTATTAAAAACTACGGCGCTAATAACTTCTTCTACCGTTACTGGGATTATAAAAAAATGAAGGATTTCTGGCCCGTTATGCCAAGCGCCGAACATAACGCTTTTGGTGTCGAGCCGACCGTTCAAGACGTCCTGTATGAATTAGGTTCCCAATATATCGTTATGAACCCGCCCGCTGACTTAGCCCTCAAAAAAGGCGCCGAACTCCTCGTCAAATTTAAACAGGGCAACGGCTCTTCTGTCGCCACCCTCCTCATGGAAACCAAGAACCGTAAGTTCGATATGTTTGATGTCCCTGCCGATGCGGTCGATGCGCTCGGGTATTACGAACTTTTGGTTGACGGCTTCGGTAAAAAATATTCCAAAGCGGTGCTCATGGTCCAGAATCGCGCCTCGACCGGCGCCGACCTTAATAAAAAATCCTTTACCTATGCCGCTGCCTGTCCCCAGGTAACTATGAAATCCTTCGAAGCGGCCCCCACCACTATCGGCCCCGGCCAGAGCTCTACCATGACCATTACCTTTGATGTTAAAGGCTGCTGGAATACCATGGATTATCCCCTTAAATACAAAGCTCATTTCAAAGGACCCGGCAAGGTCGTTGACGGCGTTACCGATTTGGTCATTAATGTTAAAAACGGCGCCGAACAGAAAAAAAACCTCTACTTTAATGCCGGCTACGGTGAAGGCTATGTCTCCGGTTCCTTTGACGTCGGTATCCAGTTCGTCTTCGGCACGTCCAAAAAAATGTCTTCCTATACCGATATCATCTGGACTACCGTTACCCTCGAAAAAGTCGAAAATAATAGCCTGTCCGACGGCAGCAGCGCCCCGCCTTCGCTTACTATCGAATAAGCTTTAACGATGCATTGGGAGAATCACATGAACAGATACCTCGCTTGTGCCTTCAATACTTTTATCCTGGCTTGTTTCCTGATACTCCTGTCTCCTTCTCTTCCGGCCCAGGATACCACAGGGACTATGCAAAATCTGAAAATTATCAGAATTGTCAACGGCGATACCTGTATCGCCCGCAGATCTTCCGCCTCAACCCAATACACCCAGGACCAGATCTCCCTTCACCTCGCCGGCATCAAAGCGCCTCCCGCAAATCAACCTGCCGGAAAGCCGGCTTTTGATTTTCTGAAAAATAAGCTGCTTAATAAAACCGTTGACGCCTCGTTCGATCAGTCTATGAACGGCTGGCGTATTATCCTGCCCGGCTTGGGTGATCTCAGCGCCGCTATGGTCAGACGCGGTCTCGTGTTTCGTGAAAATGACGGCGACCGCTACCTCCAGGCCGAACAGGATGCCCAAAAAAATAAGGCCGGCCGCTGGCAGTCTTCCCCCATTGATTCTTCTCCCAAACAACCTAAAAAAATTCCCGTCTATGATTACGGTTCACATACCGTTCCCGAATATTTTCATGATATCAGCGAAGATATCCAGATCAATTACGTCCAGAAACGTCCCGCATATTCCCCCGGTCATACATATAACCTTATTATATCAGGGAATGACCTGTTCTATGAACGCGCGACTGTTCCCCGCACTATCTATATTTATACCTCCCCACAGAAAGATCCCCGCAGCGTTAAATTTGTCATTTCCGGTATGGATATCCGCGAAATCGATAAACTCCGCCCCGGTGATACCCTTACCGTCCAGTGCACTTTCGTTCAGAATGTCGAGCTGAGTAACTTGTACGGTACTGATAACGTTCCCTTGTTCGACTTTATCGGTAAAGCCCCCACCCTCGGCGTCGGCGGCGAACTCATGTACCGGAAATAATTCCCGGCATGTGTCTTCTGCCCCGGGGTCGTAGACCCCTGGGGCTACTCCGAGTCCCAAC
>CAZCLS010000041.1:9595-15071 GCA_964499565.1 uncultured bacterium | reverse complement strand
AGATGCCTACAATGTGTATGCATATGCGACAAACATTGCTGAAGTTGAAGTAGATGCAGAAACAGGGCAGGTACATGTGCTGCGGATCTATGCCGCGCATGATGTGGGAAAAGCAATAAATCCGCAAGCGGTTGAAGGACAGATCGAGGGAGGAACTATCCAAGGAGTGGGCTACGCGTTGTATGAAGAGATAGTGCAGAAGCGCGGCAAAATACAGAACCCGCATTTTTCCACATATATAATTCCGACAGCGGCAGACATACCTGAGATAATACCGATCATAGTTGAACGTCCGTATCCCGGCGGGCCGTATGGAGCGAAGGGATTCGGTGAACAGCCATTGATGGGGATAGCGCCGACAATTGCCAACGCGGTATGCAACGCAGTCGGCATTAGCGTCAATGAATTGCCACTGACGCCAGAACGGATATGGAAGGCACTGAACACTTCAGAATCAGGATAAAAAAAGCATGAGCGTCATTGTTTTTGGCAGTATAAATATTGATTTAGTCGCGCGGGCTGCAGTTATTCCTTCTCCTGGCGAGACCGTGCGGGGAACGGCATTTTCTACCGTTCCCGGAGGAAAAGGAGCCAACCAGGCAGTTGCCGTGGCAAAACTCGGCATACCAACAATAATGGCGGGCAGAACAGGCAATGATACATACGGGAGCCAGGCGTTGAAATGCATGACGGAAGCCGGGGTGAATATAGACAATGTGATTATAGATGCGACAACCCAAACCGGGGTAGCGCTGATAATTGTTGATGAGATGGGCGAAAACAGTATAACAATCATTCCTGGAGCCAATGGCACGATCAGCGCGGGTGATATAGAACGGCTGGAAGTTATTTTGCCGGGGGCGTCTTATCTTCTGCTGCAATTGGAGTTTGACATTCCATTTGTCGTGGCGGCAGCGGAAGCAGCGCGGGCGTATAAGGTATCTGTAGTACTCGATCCCGCTCCTGCTCTGGCGGAGATTCCGGCATCTTTGTTTCAATTAACCGAGATACTAACGCCGAACGAATCGGAAGCGGCCATGATAACGGGCATGACCGTTTGCGATGTAGAAACGGCCTTTAGAGCCGCGCGAAAGATTCGCTCATATGGGCCAGAGCATGTTGTTGTCAAAATCGGGTCACAGGGATTGGTATATGCGGGACCGCGGGAAGAGTTGTATGTGCCAGCCTATCAGGTACATGCGGTAGACACCGTAGCTGCGGGAGATGCATTTGTTGGTGGATTAGTTAGCGGGTTGGTGCAGAAATCAGCGATCCGTTCCGCTCTGAAGCTGGGTACCGCTGCCGCAGCGATAGCGGTTACCAGACATGGCGCCCAACAAGCCATGCCGACCAGGCAAGAAGTTGAAGAATTCATGAAACTGCATTCATAAGCTTCGGTATCACACGTCGGTGGAGATCAGCGGAGATTTCCGAACGGCAGGGGAATTATAGTATCGTTGACAGTCAGTACGCCGCGACTGAACCGTGCATTGAGCACATAGGCATCGCCCTTTTTCTCAAGCAATGCGACAAATGGCATAAATGGGGAACTCTCAGAACCGGCCTGCATAGTATCAACGAATGCAACCGGCAGGGAGAGTGTCGCGGTTGCATCAAGAGCATTAATAATTTCTGCGGTTGTTAATACCATATCTTTGGTGATTCCCTGAACCGCAATCATGACATTACCGGAGAAGTCGCCATCGGGCGTGACAAACGAAAAATCACGTATTTCCACTTCAGGAGATTTGCTCAGCAGTTGAGGCAGCAAGGCCATTATTTGCGAATACAGCATAAAAGAATTAGCCATAACATGCTGTTCATCCCATTGAGCATTCTTGAACATTGTAAAAATATTCTGCAATTTGTAGAGTGATTCCGCATCAACATTCCGGTAGGCAAAGGTAAAAGCACCGGGACCATAGGCAACATCATCAAGTAACAATGAATTCAGCCTGGTGGTAGTTGTTAGAGCAACGCTACTGTTTTGTTCAAAAGATACCATGTCAAAACTAAAACCTGAAAGTTGAAGCGTGGAGGAGTCGGACGGATTTTCAATAGTTAATTGGGACATCTCGCAATGGTTTGAACCGAAGAGAAGATCAAAAATACCTTTTTGAGAACTTCCGGACAGGGAAAGACGATCGGCGGCAAGAGCCCCGTTATCCGAACGCAGAAAAAACGAAGGAATAGAAAGAGTATAATCGGTTTTTTTCAAATCCGGCGAGAGATGTGTGGAAGCAGACAATGTGTCATATTGGATTGTTACAGGAACATCCGCTGTAATACTGTGAGATGCAGCCGGAATGTCCAGATACGAATCATAACTTCCGTTCATATTTATTGTCGCATACGTATGGAGTGTTATGGAATCGTTAGACAATTCATGTGGAAGAATAATTGTCGAAGTATTATGAATGGCGGCAATAACGGGCTGGATTGGGGAATGATGTCCGCCCAAATCTGAAAAAGAAAATGGCCCATGATTAATAGCGTGCGTTGTTCGGACAACGATGCCAGTAACAAAAGCAAGACCGTTTTGCAACTGAGCCGGAACATTTTTAAGAAGTGAACTTCCTGCACGCATAGTAGTTTCGGCATCGGAAGAGAACCAGCTGCGTGCATAGCGGGAGGAGACAGAAACATTGTACGATTCAGTCTGTGCAATTATTTCATTAAATTTATTTTCAGCAACACCGCCGACAAAAAAGGGAGCGATTAGCAGTGATGCAATGAGGACAACAATCAGGATGACAAATAATTTTTTCATAGGAGTGTGGAAGTAAAGTTATGAGTCTGTGGCTTCAAAGGAGACCGGTTAATATTTTGTGGTGATAGATTTCAATCGTTGTTCAGCTTCGCGGGCTGCATACGAACCTTTGTGAGCACGAACAATATCTTCATATAAGGAACAAGCTTGTGAAGTATTACCAGCCCGGGAGTACTCACTTGCCAGCGAAAGCTTAATTTCGCCTGATCGCCGGCCGTTCGGATTGCGACGTACGAAACGTTCATATGCGTTTACCAGTTCTCGCCGGGCTTCCTGTGCCTTGTTTGGATAATCAGCGGTCTGATAGGTATTCATTAAATTACGCTGCGTGTAACACCAGGTATCGAACGGCAGTTGCGGCGCATTAAGCATATCGGCATAAACTTGAATGGCTTTATCGTATTGCTTGTTCTGATTCAGGCAGGTGGCATACTGTTGCTGAAGCGCGCGTTTTTTATCGGAATTTTCCGCTTCAGAAACAGCCCGCATATAATGATCGGCGGCTTTTTCATAATTACCGGCCTGTTGATACACCTGCGCGGCACGCTGCTGCTGCTCTTCCGAAGATGTTCGCGTGTCTTCAAGAATGGAATAGGCTATATCGTCAATTATTGTTTTATCATCGCACTGAACAGCTGCCTGAATCAAGCGGGACTGGTACTGATCCTGACGCCATTGTTCTTGTCCATTGCCGGAGGATTCATATGCTTTGCGATAATAATCAAAGGCATTCTGATAATCCTTTTCGGCAAAATACAGTTCACCGATCATGCTGAACAACCGGGGAGTTTCCGGCTGGGTGCGAGCGAAGTCCAGCGCGTCATCAAGCCGGTTTTGCTGCCGCCAAAGATTAAATAATTGGTCGGTTACCTGTTCCCGCTCGTTTTGGGGAGCCGTACCGATCATTTCTTTAAGTAGGCCCTCGGTTTTCTCGGGCATATCTAATTGCTGGTACAGGCTGAGCAGCAGGCGCTTCTGGTTATAAGGAGCATCCTGAAGGGATTTTTCCACAGAAGCAACCATAGCCTTCACGTTGTCTTCCCTTCCGTGTTCTTTATATGCGCGGGCAAGGTACAAATAAATATTTATGTTCTGTTCAGATGAATCACCAACAATTTTCTCAAGTTTTTCAATCACAGCATCTGTTTTACCAAGTTGAGTTCCAAGGCGGATTAAATCGTCATAACCGTTATTGGAGTCACTCAATTCATTTGCCAGTTTCCAGGCAGCATCATTATCGCCCAGTTTGACAAAGGCATTCATCAGGTCCCGCTTAATACTCTGGATATGATACGCGTTATCAGGCGAAGAAGGGAGGGAATCCAGCAGAGCGGTGTTTTCTTTGACAACATCTTCGTACTGACCGTTCTGTAAAAGGATGCGCGATATATCGCGTTGGACCGAAATCTTCATATCATATCTGACAACATCAACGTATTGCCGCAGCAGGGTCAGCTCCTGTTCTTGATTACCGTTTTCCCGCACAAGAGAGAGCCATTGCTGATAAATCTGCTGCTTGCCGTTGCTGGAAAGCTCGCTTTCAAGAGCCTCGGTAAAGTAGGGAGTCAGTTCCTCAATCGGTTTATAATGTGACACCAGGCTGGCGACTGCCGCCAGCGCTTGAGGCGTACGGTTCTCTTTGAGCAGTGAAGCCGCCAATTGATCCGGATTGAATGATACATCATAATTCAAAACCAGATTATTTATTTTACTAATCAGACTCATATAATTGTGTTCATTGGGAGACAATTCCAGTGAGCGGCAATAGGCCTGAAGCGCGTTGTCCGGTTGACCGGCGGCTTCATAAATCCGGCCCAGCAAATCATGTGAGTCGGGATTATTCGGATCGGTGAGCATGCATTTTTCAGCATATTGGAGCGCTTGGCGCGTGTCACCCGTTTCAATAAAAATGTTTATTTTCCGCTGATGGATAGTGTTAAGCAGAGAAGTATCACCGGACTGTTCGGCCTCCATGGCTATTCGTTCGCACAATTCCAAAGCTTTGTCATACATGCCGGCTTGCTCAAAATAATTGGCTAAGGAATTAAGTTGCCATGATTGAACATCGGGTTCGTTAAGATAAACATCCGCAATCCTGTTGAAATTATCACGGTCGTTCATGCTCAGATACTGGTTAAGTAATCTATCTAATATCGTCCGACGCTGATATCGGTCTGACAGATCGGGCAGCATGTCTTCCATATAGGTTAGAGCTTCTTCAGAATTTCCGAGTGAATGTAAAGATGAGACAAATTGCATTCTGGTTCTGGCAGGCAATTCATGATCGTCCAGCCATTGCTTTATAAGGTCGCGGGCGGATTCTTCCATGCCGTTCGAGCGCATTTCGGAAAGGAGAGACGAGCCCCACTGCGCGATGATATTGTTGTTTGTAAACGCAGTGCGCATGGAATCAAGAAGAGATTGAATCTGAGAATTTTTGTTAATTTCCCGATAGGCCCTCAGCAGGACAAAAGATTTATCCAGCGGCAGATTTCCTTCCGGAAGCCATTGATTAATAAGTGTTTCCAGAGCGGAAGCGTTATGGTTTTGGATATATAATGACACCAGGCGTTCAATGGCGAAGCTTTGAACTTCTTTATTTTCGGAGGAAAGGTATGTCTGCAAAACCTGCTCGAGTTCGGCAGTTAACCGGTTGTTTTCGAGGGTATGGGCAATAGATTGCATCATCCAGGCTTCTAAATCAGG
>CAZCLS010000041.1:2325-9495 GCA_964499565.1 uncultured bacterium | reverse complement strand
GGGTAGTGATGAGTTTATTCACTAATTGCCAGAGCGTATCGGGAGAGGAAGTAGAGCGGCACTGAGAGCAAAGGAATTCGAATGTGGCGTTTGTTTCGCCTTTCACAAAATAAATATCCAGCCGGGCAAATGTCATTGCGGCGTCATTGGTAAAATCGCCTTGAAATGACTGTTCCAGACGCAGCAATGCTTCCTCATCAAACATTTGAACGTAACGTTTAGCAAGGAGAGAAATCTGGAGCGCGCGCTGATAAGGAATGGTTATAAGGTTCAAAGCACGCTCGCGGCACTCGACTTCCCGGTCAAACCAGCCTTTTTCAGCATAGCGGTCCGCAAGCTGAATCAACAAGGTTGTGTTACTGGGATTTGAAGCGAGGAAAGCGTCAACGGTTTCTTCATCAGTAGCTGGATCCAATTTCAGCAGGTCAGCGAACAATTGCGCGGAGAAGAAGGCATTGGTTGTCTGGGAAATCGTTTTCCGCAGCAGTGCGACGGCTTCATTTGTGCCGCCTGCCCGTGCAAGACAATAGGCTAAAGAATTTGCGATTGAGGGTGGCATCTTTTCGTTGCCGGCGATCCGGTCAATAATAGTCAGGATTAATTCCGGATCTTTTTTCTGATAGGAAGAGAGATTGACAAGAGAGTAAAGAGCATTATAGCGTTGTAAAACATTGGAGGAAAGGCCGGCAAGTTTATAACATAACTCAGGATATTCTCCGGTCAACGATTGAGATGACATAGTGCTCATACGAAGTTGAATTCGTTCATATTCAGACAAACAAGCTTTTTCAAGCAGCAAAGCAAAAAGGTTTTTAGCCGCTGTATTATCCGGCGATTGGCGGGTAATATTTCCCAGGGTATACGCCAGTTGCTTTAAAACAACGGTATTTGTAGAAGCGTTCATACCGAGTTCTATCCAGGCAAGTGCCTGTTCCGGATGATGGGAATACGCATAATATTGAGCAATAATTTGAGGGACACTATCCACAGAACCGGCTGCTTCTTCGAGCAGGTCAATCACCCAGGTATCCACAGGGTTCGATAGGCGATGCCGGGTTCTTGTGTACATATGCTTTTGAAGGAAGATGGCCCAGGTTTGTAATTCTTTTTCTGTTTGGGCGCGGGCATACGCAAGGCGGAATGCAGCTGAAGCATCGTCTGGGCGTTTCTGCAAAACCAAACAATCACCAATATATATGCAGGGCATCATGGCATCGGGAGCCAGGTCCGCGCTCCGCTGAAAGGCCTTCAATGCTTCGGTAGTGTTACGTAGCCTTTCAAGATAGCAGCGGCCAAGGGCATACCACAGGTCGGGATTATCCGGATCGACTTCCAGTTCTTTTTGAATATCCTGTACTGAACGCTTGTCAAGCTGATACCAACGCCAGATATCGGTTTGATAAACAAGATTAGTGTAAGCCTTTCCGGCAGAAACAAACGCTTTTTGGTAGGTTCTTTCGACCGGCAATATCCGGGAAGATTTTTTCAGAGAATGGCCCTGCAAGAGCGCGGAAGTATTAGTGCCATTGGCAGTGGAATCATTTTTCCCGCAGCCGGCAAGAATGCAGAGTATGCTGATATAGACAAAAAACAATGAAATTTTCATATATATAAAACAGGTTAGATTTGATACATCTTATAGTAACACAATAAAGGTTAAAACGCAATGAAAAGGCAGGGCTATAAGCAAACCGGCAAATGTATATTTTCAGGGAGAATGTACAAGATTCATAATATATTCCGCCGCGCGGAACACACCGTTCCTGGAGAAGCGGGGAGTTACGGTATTAGAGCACAGCGGCAGGACTTTATCGATCCAACGTCCGCTGGTAAGATCTTCTTCAGCAAGCGCCTGCGCGTTCATAGAGCTGGTGATAAAATCAACGAGTGGAAGTGATTCCCGGAAATGTTTGCGGGGCAGATAGCCATATGCAACACCGGCATTGAACGTTTCAGCCAGAGTGCTATAGCCGACTTTACCGACAACGACATTGACTGCGGCAACCAGATCGGGATGATACATACTGGCATTGACGGGAATGAGGATACAGTTCTGGTGGTGCTGAATGCTGGTAACCTCCCTGGCGGGAATAATAAAAGACAGTTCAGGATAGCGGAGGATGTGTTCAAAGAAGTCAACAGGGATTGTCGTCATACTGAAAAGGACGGCGGGAACAAAAGAACCGATATTGAGCCGCATGCGTGTTTCAACGACCGATAGCCGGGGTGAACGGCTGACCGGCGGGACGACCAGATCGGCGGCCGACGAACGGCAAACAGGTTCTGTTTGAATATGATAGTCAGCCAGATCAAAGATGGTACGCATCTCCTTGGAAAAATACCGCATGCGGCTGTCTATGGCGATGTATCCTTCATAAATCCAGTCCCAGGTAAAGTTTTCTATCAGAATGGAAGGAACATCGGCAGCATTCGCAACCGCTAATCCCAACGGGGAAATGTCGGAGATGACAAAACAGGTTTGACACGATACAATCTTTTGAACAAGCGGTTGCAGGCGTTGGGGAGAAAAATCCATGAAGGTCTGTAACCGGTCAATTGTAGCAGGAATATCTTCATGCAAAGGGGATGTCTGGACCAGTCCGATATCGGTTTCATGCGGATGGAATGTAAAGGGGCAGGACAGAGAATCGGTAAAGAACCATTCGGGAACGAGGGTATACACATCAAAAAGAAGCGTGTGATCAAGGGCAAAAAGCTGTTCCATAACCGCGCAGGCCCGCGCGGCGTGTCCGAAACCATGTGGAGAAATAAACCAGGCAATGCGGACAGGATTCATGAACGTACTCCCGGATCGGCTTCGGCAGCCGCAAGGCAGTCAGAATTTGGTTCAGGATAGATAACCTGCTGACCGTCATAGGTGCTGAAAATGGTTTGACAACCATCAGAAGCAATAACGCGGTCAGGGGTGACCGGAATTTTTCCGCCATGACCGGGAGTATCAACGACAAACGTGGGAATTGCGATACCGCTGACATGTTTTCTAAGATGGTCAATGATTTTGATACCGGTTTGGAGTGGTGTGCGAAAATGCTCTACACCGGGTACAAGGTCGCACTGAAACAGGTAATACGGCCGCACACGGTGGCGGACAAGCATTCTGCAGAGTCGTTCGATACAGGCTTCTGAGTCATTGATTCCTTTGAGCAGAACCGTCTGATTGCCGACCGGGCAGCCGGCATCAGCCAGGCGTTCGCAGGCTGCGGCAGCATCGGGAGTTATTTCGGCGGGGTGATTAAAGTGAGTATTGATCCAGACGGGATGATACCGTTTAAGAATTTTTGTCAGGGCAGGAGTAATACGCATGGGAAGTGTTACGGGAGCCCGGGTGCCAATGCGAATAATGTCGATAGACGGCACCTGCCGAAGAGACGACAGGATACGATCAAGCACGCTATCAGATAGAATCAAAGGATCACCGCCGGAAACAAGAACTTCGCGAATCTCGGGATGTGAGCGCAGAAACTGCACGGCATCCGGCAAAATGGCACGGATATCCAGTTCATATGAAGATATATGTGACCATTTACGGGTACAGTGCCGGCAGCGAGTGGGGCAATCAACCGTTGTAAGCAGGACTACTCGGTCATTATAGCGCCTGATAACACCGGGTACTGGCATAAGCCAGGATTCACCTAACGGGTCTGTTGACAGGTATGGCGGATCATGCAATTCGGCAGATTGCGGAACGGACATGGCGAACACAGGGTCATCGAACCCGGGATTTTGTATGAGAGAAGCATAATAAGGAGTTATTGCCATGGGAAACGTTAAAAAGGCATTTTGCTCCAGCTGGGCAGTTGGAAATTCCGGGAACAGGTTGAGCAAGGCATCAGGTGTAGTAATGCGGTGCGCAAGCTGCCGGCGCCAGTCCGACCACCAGTCGGAAGCCATCATCTCAGAAAGCGAAGTATTACGATGTGATGATGAAGGAGTCATATCTTCACATTGTACACAGAACGGGAAGAAATGTCGATAGTACAGGTGGGATACCCGGTCACTATTTTTACTACTGACTGGTGTTGCTGATATGATGTTTATTAAGCAAGGATGTAATCCACATATGCATGAAATTCATCTCGCGCCAGGAAATGGTTTTGGATGATTTCTGAAAGGCATCCACAGCAGCAGTAATCTTTTTGCGATCGGCAGGAGTAAGGGATGTATCGTCTTTGAGTAATTCCAGGGCGATCGGCAGTCCGTCATAGTTCATAACATCATTACGGTTCCGCTGGGGAATGGTATATAACGGATCATACACGGCAATGGCATCTGCGCGGGCAAGGGAAAGATTAAGCCGATTGATAATATAATTATTCGGCAGTGAAACGATTGCGGCAAAATAAAGGATGCATAAACCAAAAGCATATGAATACCATTTGCCACAGTTCGCGGCCCGAAAAGAAATCAGGACAAAGATAATTATGACGATCAATACCGGAAGGAAGCTCAATCCCATATAACGGCTGAGGGAAAAGCCGTAACCGCTGATATACAACTGCAGCCGCAGCCAGGAGGAAATGACCAGCAGCAGGGTATTGAGCATTAATATGAGTGAAGCAGTTAAGAAAGAATTCTTTACCAGATGTGAACAACGATCCTTTGATTGTCTGAATGGATAGATTAAAAAGTACATGATACTGAGATTAATCCCACTGACCATAATCAGTTCCCAGAAGCGCGAAACAGCCAGGTGGGAATACGAAGAGATGCCTTTTTTCACCAGCAGACCTTGAAGGTTACCGAGATCATATTGTAATTCTGCAACGACGAAGAGAAGATAAAACAGGTTCAGGAAAACCATAGTAATGGCACCGGCTTTAATCCAGTTGAGCTGAAATGATTGAGAAAGAGTTACGTGTTTATCGGGTGAAAATTCTTGTTGCTGTTTGATGCGGAAATAAAAATAAAATTCAGTGATAAAATATATAAAGGCAATGAGGAAAAAGAAGAGTCGGCCGAACAGTGTTGAAAAGGAAATGTCGATAAATATCAGGGTTTTGATCCATTGTGAGAAATATTGATTGGCCTGCGAAAGCAGTGTAACGGCAATTATGATCACCGGCAATCCTATGAGTAGAAATAAAATAATGGGTTGAAACGATTCCTGAAATGGCTTGGACAGCTTGTTGTGCCGGCGTTTGAAAATGGTGAAAGAATGAAGAAGCTCTTTGATCCAATGGATATTGCCTTCGAATTTAGTAAAGATATATATAAAAAAAGCAAACAAGTACCGTGGAAGCATATGTACTTCAAAAAGATCCGAAATAAGGTTCAAATTCAATACGGTAAGGGTAAACATACAGAATAGAATATTCAGAACATGGATTTTAGTGGATATGACGAATCCGAAGGAAAGCAGTATGTATGCTGTCAGACAACACAGTGTAAAAAAGGTAATCCGGATTTTCCTGAAGACGAACCTGACAACCAGCAGATCAACAATAATAATCAGCATGGTCCAGACGAAAAAGCCGAAATCGGGAAACCGGGAAACCGGGATCAACAGAATCGCTCCCGAAGCCGCGATCAACAGTGAACTGGTGAACAACACACAGAAGAAGGATCTGAAGGTAGACATGATTTTTTCCAATTATTGGTTATCGATTGCCGGTTTTTTGTGACAAGTATTATATTCCGAGGCATGCAGTATTGGTTTTAAAAAGGCCCAAAACAGAAACCCGAGCACAATACAAGCATCACCGCCTGCATACAAAAGGCCATATATTCGCCTTGCGGTGAACCCCATGGAACATACATATTGAATAAGCCAGCACATAGGCCAGGACAGAATGCACAGAAGAAATGTAGTGAGGATCGTGACGCAGGCTAGGTAAGTCAGGTACCCGCTTTTTGTTGTCCGATTACTCAACCATCTCACTATCAAGGCATAAGGCAATGACGTTACAGCCATAACGGTAAACCAGAACAACCACTTGCCTATTGTCGGCTGGTCCAATACAAAGCCGGCATGAACAATATCGAACCGGGCAGTAAAAATTTCCCCACTGAAGACAAAACGGGGGACAGCGCCATTGAACACGGAAATAAAAGGATCCCGGGCTGCAAGCCAAACCCAGAGGAGAATGGGCAGCATGAGAAAAAGTGTCCCCAGCCAATTGAAGCTGTGGTGCACACTATTTAGATATTGTGAAAAAGTTTTCAAATGAGTGCGTGACAATGTAAAGATTACCTATCGTCAGGGTGATAGAGAAACAAGTCGGTGATAGATACATTCAGCGCATGAGCGAGGCGAAATGCGAGCTGGAGCGATGGATTATATTTTCCGGCTTCGATGGCAATAATGGTTTGGCGGGTAACACCTGCGAGAGTGGCGAGCGCTTCCTGGGTCATTTCATTACGTTCAAAGCGCCAGCGTCGGATAGTGTTTGAAATAGTATCGTTCATGCTGATATCCTCCATTCCTGCCAGAAGATCGAAAAGGCAAAGGAATAGCCGAAAACGACGCTGCCCCCGAGCAGTAAGGCAAGCACATAGGTTATGGAAACCGCTTCGAGAGTGTCGTATCGCCAGAAATATGCCAGAGTCAGAAGCATGACCAAACCGACAAACACACAAATTTTAATGGCGGTAACGAAGGCAATATTTACCACGTGGTGTTCACGTTCATCAAGGATATTGCGTTCGGCGCGATTTGAAAAAGGAATCATGAAGGAAAGCGGGAGTGATCGTTTATACAGGATCACGGCGGTGCATATAATGGCAATTATGCAAAGGAATGCAAGCTGCCAGGTATCCAACAAGGCCTTAAATGGACCATTGAGATATGCCCGATGCAAAAACGCCGCCAGCCATGACGGTAGAAACAGGAACAGGTATAATTGATATACCAATGGTTCTTCGGGAGCGTATATACTGATAGCGTTTGCATAGCAGAGATGAATGACCGCGCCCGCTGCAAGGATAAAAAAAGCGGCTCCAAGAATGGTCCACCAGGTTAATTGCGCAAACCATATGGCCCGGTTGTCAACGAGGGGAATGAGTATACAGAAGACCAGAGGAATGACTAAAACAACCATACCTTTAAGCGATACATGTTGCAGCCGTGTCATATGAACTCCAAGGCTCGATGGTTAATAAAGTAAACATAACAATACATATTGTAAAATAAATAATACATAATGTCAAGTA
>CAZCLS010000041.1:0-2225 GCA_964499565.1 uncultured bacterium | reverse complement strand
CAGTGAATAACCGGTAAAAAAA
This sequence comes from uncultured bacterium, assembly GCA_964499565.1. Classification (GTDB taxonomy): domain Bacteria; phylum Auribacterota; class UBA3054; order UBA3054; family CAZCLS01; genus CAZCLS01. The sequence continues at coordinate 2,203 of CAZCLS010000041.1, read as the reverse complement.
TAGTGGATAAGCTGTGGATAATTCTTGACAAGCATAGATGTTTATTGTATAATCGGCATTGGTAATATTTCCGATTATTAATTTGGGGTTTTGGAAATATGATTGCTGTATGATTGAAATCCTTACCTGAAGTACTATGAAAAAGACAATTGTAGTGTTGGCATGTGCATGTGTATTCGTGTCGTTTGGCGCGGTTCAGCGTGAAATTATTGGTGAACTTGACATAACATATCATGGAACCGGCAGTTTTGCGGCCCAGGAGAATGGGAAGTTCAATGGAACCAATTTTGTAACGATCACAGTTGCTTCGACTGGCATGCATGACAGTTTAAAAGTTCGGAATCTCAAGGGAATTCCGGGATTGACGATGCCGCATGAGTTATCGGTAACGTCATTATCGAACCGGCTTGCCACGATGAAAGTCTCATTGGGTTCAGGACCGACCAGCACGGTGTATCTGGTAGCCGATGATCTGGGCACGTTAATCACAAAGCAATGTATCCTGAACGCGGAAGCTTTTGGAGATACACGGTTGGGGCCGATAATCTGCGATCCAGGAATATTTTCGCTATACGCGCCGACGGCAACAGTCAGGAAAATAACGGCCAGTTCGTTCGTGGGGAATTTGGAAAATACTGAAGTTAAGCCGGGACCGGTGATGCCCCCGTTTCAAATCAGAGCCGGGAAAATCAATACAATCCGGGTCAAGAAATACAGGAAATACCTGAATCACTGGATATCGCAGGTGTACGCAGGAAAGCTTGGAAAATTGAAAGCGACGTCAATATCGCACATTGCATCAATTGATAAGATCAAGAGCATTCAAAGTTTTAATCTGACAGGATTTATTCAATCCGGCATTATCATATCCAACAATCAGGCGATTGGGTATCGTAAAGGTAATATCAACCGCATACGGACGGGAGTAGTATACGACTGTTATGTTCTTGCCGGAGTACCGTATATTACAAACAGTGTGTCGACGAATTTATACTACGATATCGTCGAACCAATAGGAAAAATTAAAAAAGTGCGCATGGTAAGCACGGTAGAAACAAAGCTGGTATCCAAACGAAAACTCAATCTGGGCACAGGATATCGCAAGACGCAATATGGCAACGGCACGGAAATCTGGGAAAATGAAAAGCTGCGGAATATAAAAATTAAGCATTTGCCGTAAGAGACTGATACAGTGTTTCGAGCCGGGAAACCATCACGGCATTATCAAATTGTGTAATATCAGTGGCACGCGCTGCTTCAGCCAGCGCGTGTCGCTTTTTTGTATCAGTCGCCAGTGTTCGGACAGCGTCACACAGCTGCTTGAGATTGCCAGGTTCACACACAAATCCATTATAAAAATCAGAAATCACTTCTCGGGCTCCCCCGACATCATACGTAACGACCGGAACGCCCGCAGCCAGTGCCTGAACCAACACACGCGCAAGACCTTCACGCAGCGAGGCATGAACAACACCGTCGGCCACGGCAAGCCAGTCGGGTATTTCGGTGGGTGGTACAAGTCCGGTAAACATGACCGAATGCGGGGGAAGGTTTTTGCGCGCGCGCTGTTCCAGATACGAACGCAACGGCCCGTCGCCGACAAAAATACCGGTTACTGACACGGAAGACGACTGGTGCAGATATTCCAGCACGGAAAGAAACTCTTCAGCACCTTTCATAGTAAAGAGACGACCGATAGAGACCAGGACAACTGTATCGGGCGGAATACCCAGGGCGCGGCACTGTTCAGCGCGGCGGGTACGGGCTGTTTGAAAGCTCTGAAGGTCAAAACCGCTGTATATGGTGGTATACAGTGATGGTGTGCCGACACCGGCCGCAAGCGCCTGCGCCGTCATGGTATCGCATACGCTGACCAAAGCGTCTGAATGACGGGCGCAGAGACGTTCCATAGAACGATAGGCGGTATTTTTCCAAAAAGGTTTGAACGAATCAAAGGATAGGCCGTGAATAGTATGAACGACAAGGGTTTGGCCGGAACGTCTGGATGAGCGCGCGGCCAATCTGGCAAGAATCCCGGCCTTGGAACTGTGGGTATGAATAATATCGAAATGGTTGGTTTCGAACAGATGTTTCAAGTGAAAATACGCGCGGCAGTCATGCCAGGGGAGAATCGGGCGTACCAGGTCAGGTTCTTCAACAAACCGGAAAAGGGATTGTCCGGCAAGCGCGGGATAATAATCGA
>CAZCLS010000040.1:8178-15083 GCA_964499565.1 uncultured bacterium | reverse complement strand
CAGGCTGTCCGCACCCGGTTCATGGCAGTGTCTGCCAGCGCATCGGCCGTTATCGCAAAGGCACATTTTCGTTTGACCAGCTGCTGCACATCGAGCCTCCAGGGCGCCGAGATGGAATTTGCATGACCCCATGTGTGCTCGGAAAACAGCAAAAGATTATTCAGAATGGCCTGCCGTTCCGCTGCGGGAACAATCGCGCAATCAGGGTCCATCTTTTCTATCAGCCGCTTGGTGCGCTGGGCGTTTCTGAAAAGCATGACTTCCGCGGGAGTGGACATCACGCCGTCCGCCCACCAGTCAGGCCAGTCGCCGGAATAGACCGGTATATCCGTCACCTGCTCTTTCAGATGCGTAAAAAATTCTTCCACAGTGGCTGTGCGGACATGAATCCGGTCGCCATAAACTGCGTTCCAGGCGGCTATCTGGTCGCACAGCGCGTCCGTAACAGGCGGATTGTCGTCACACGTGCCGCTGGCATACACCGGCAGAAAATCATAGGGATAGCCGCTTTCGGCCAAGCCCGCCAGAAGCGGGATCAGCTTCCTCTCCGCGCACGCAAGGTCGTTGACATGCAGCAGATGGCCGTCGGCGGGAAGCGGCACGGCGGGTATGCAGGGCGATCGGTCGGGTAGATAGCCCGGTACCAGCCCGAGAATATTGGCATTACAGTAGGTCGAGCCATTCCACACCAGCAGCCGTGCTCCGGACGGCGTTTGCCAGTAAAACGGCTTCAACGGTGCTCCCAGCGGATTGCCGCCGTTGTCGGGATTTATACTGGTCATCAGATATTCAACGCCTATCTCCGCCAGGCCGTCAACAAACGCCCGCGGCAGGCCGTTGACGTCTATCGACATAGCCACGCGCAATGGTATGCCTTCTTTCCGCGCGAACCGCGCCGCCGGCTCGAGTGAATCTCGAATGTGACCTTCATCAAGCAGCCCGCCCAAATGAAAATACAACGCGGTCAACTCAATGTATCCTTCCTTCAGTGCGGCAATAAACGCGTCGTGTTCCTGCTTGTCGGCCCTGGCCAGAAACTGTTCAACCGCCCAGAAACTTTCACAGGTGAATTTGAATTTTGTCGCGGTGTCTCTTCCCGCCTGGCGCCCGGACGCGGCACAGGCAATCGCCTGCTTCACAAACTGGTAGCGATAATCAACGACCATATCCTGCGATGTCGTGTACCCGATGTCAACATGAGAATGCTGTATGACAAATACTGTCCATGTGCGTTCCGGCATGTTTTTAATGTTTTTTTTCATCCATGTTTCAACAATTATGCATTATGGTCCCAGGCAAGTTTCGCCGCGCCCAGAATACCGGCGTTATCTCCCAGCTCGGAAACTTTAAGAGCATATCCGGCCGGCAGGCCCGCAGGCCGGTAATACTGCGCCAGTTCCCGCCGCAGCGGGTCGGTAAACGTTAAACCGGCCTGTATCAATCCTCCTCCCAGTATAAAAATATCAGGATCAAATGTCTGGTTCAGGTTCCACAATAGTAACGCCAATACCTGAACCGCGTCATTCACGAGCCGGCGGCACATGCGATCGCCTCGCTCCGCTTCAGAAAAAATATCTTTCGCGCTGAACGAGTCATATGCTGCCAGGCTGCTTGAGATGCCGTTAGCCAAATAATGCCGCTCTTTGCGGGGGGTTGGCTCTGGGGCTGTGTCGAATTCAGCGCACCCGAAATTTCCGCAGGTGCAGGGATCTCCCCCGGGCCTGATTATGATATGTCCCAGTTCAGCGGCATTGCCCGTCGCGCCGTGCAGCAGCTTCCCGTCGATGACTACTCCACCGCCTAACCCTGTTCCCAGTGCCAGAGATACCTGGCAGCGCGAACCGCGTCCAGCTCCCTTCCAGTTCTCTCCCAATGCAATGCAGTTCACATCATTATCAACCGCAACCGGCAGCCCCGACCATTCCGCCAGTAATCCGCCGAGTGGCGTGCCCGACCAGTCCGGTATGTGCGTTTGCATGTGCAGTACGGTTCCCGTGCGATGATCGACTGTCCCGGGCGTTCCGGCGCCGATTGCTCTGACCGTATGATGCGAGCAGTGCGTCGCGCATATCTCGCGCACTACGCTCAGCAGCGCTTCCCGGCCTTCAGCCGCGTGTGACGGCCGGTGCTGCATATCATGTATGCCCCCTGCCCGGTCTACTATCCCGGCTTTAATATTTGTGCCGCCTATATCTAATGCCAGAACACCGTCTGCCATACTATATCCTTATTCCAGTTATTTTTTGCCGGGACTGTCCGCGGGCTTTTTTGCGTCGCTTGTTTGCTGATTGCCGTCTTGTGCAGAACCGCCTGCGCTCGTGCTGCCGGTGCCGCCTGCGTCATTGGCACTCATCGAAAAATTGATGATACTCTCCCGGCCGCTGTCCTCAGCGGTTGTCGGATCAGTCAAGATCACGTTTTTGATGTCGGGTGACCGTTCGTAGGCCGAGGCAATATCCCGCAACGCTTTGACGACCAAATCAGTTTCCTTGTCGGATTTGTAAATTTCACGCAGTTCATCCGTGTTATTCTTGACAATTGACGCGTTGATGCTGTCAACCGAAAGCCGCGGCATAAACTTGTCAATCACTGAATTAACCGTCTTTTGCCGCTGCTCTTCCGATGAGGAGTACTGCTTGAAAATGTCCTCGGCCGAACGCAGGGATGCTACTTTTTCATTCAGGATTCCTATGACTTTGGCCAGCTCAGGCGTCTTCTTCGATTCATACACGGTTGTCAGCACCTGGGTCAGCGATTGAAACAGTTTGCGTACTTTGCCGAGTTGCGTCAGAGCCTTGTTCTTGCGGTATTCATAAGCCGATTGATACGCGTTTAATTCACGCGCTTTGGCATTCAGTTCCTGGATAGTCGTGCGCAGCTTCGCCCGCTGCGCGAATTTCTCCTGCGTGCTGGATTTGCTCATCACGGTCATGCGCTCCGCCTCAATCGCCAGGATTTCCAGCATATCGCATAATTCCAGATTGATTTCCGCGAATGTCTTGGTTTTGTTGGACGGTTTATTTGTGCTGTCTTCCTGGTTCAGCACAGTTGTCCGCCTGGCCCCTTCAAACACTATCCCGTAGTCGTTCATCAGCTGGGTCAGCTCCCGGTCTCCCATAATCATGCCGATCAACTGCTCTTCCTGATCCAGCCCGAACATGAACTGAGCATATCCCAGATACAGCCGGACATCCAATGTTTGATCCGGCGAAGAACTCAGGCTGTCAGTCAGATGTTTCGTCGCTTCTTCCCAGCGCGACTGCGTTACCAGCAGCCTCCCGTACAGGAAATTATACTCGGGGTCACTGCCGTAATACTCATTGCAGGCTAACAGATATTTTTCGCCCCGGGCCGGGTCGTTCTCCCGAATCGCGCTCTGGGCCTGGTTATAATAACACTCCATCAGCCGCTTTGTCTCTATCTTCGGTTCAGCCGGGTCAAGCTGCAGATACGCCTGGTAATACTCCATTGCCAGCCCGTAATCGTTGTTTTTGTAGGCCGCGTCTCCCAAATTCAGACAGCACTCCTCCAACTCTTTTTTCATCGTAATCTTGACACTGGGATCTTTATCGACCGCCTGCAGCAGGTTTACCAGGGCGGCACGGTACTGCTGCTGAGCCAGCTGGTCCCGGGCCCGGGTGATAAATACCGCCGCCTGGCTGGCACGTTCCATCCGCTCTATCATTGCCTTGTTGTTGCTGTAACTGTCGGTCTCCCCGTACTTTTTCTTCATCATTTCACTCAGTGAAATAATCCGCGCGGCGTCCTCCTCGGGTTTCAACGTCATTAATTGTGAAAGGTATTCTCCAGCCTCTTTCTCGCTCGCCATTTTGCGGTTGATCGTTATTGTTGTGTCAATGCCGTCCGATACCCGCGTCATGCCGTAATTATTCTTGATGGTTAGATACACCGCGTAGGCGCCGTCAAAATCTTTATCACTTTCCAGTGTGTGCGCCTTGCGAAGCAGTTCACTGGATTCCTTCTCCAGAATCGTCATCGCCGTCGTCCGGAAATTCGCGATCGTGTTCTTCAATTCCGCGTCCCGCAGCGCTTCCTGATACACATTTGTGACTTCATCCAGCAGCCCTACCGCCAGGTACGGTTTTTGCCCGTCAAGATATTCCTTCGCTTCCCTGACTTTCTGACGCGCGTTGGTCAGCGTTACCTCCCGGATGCGGGCCTTGATTGTCTCCTTGAGAGATGACGTCGGATAGTCTTCGACCGTCCGGCGCATGATTATCAGCGCCGCGTCTATCTCTTTGTTTGTCAGCAATGCTTCCGCCCGCTCCAGCAGTTCCCTGGATCTGAAGTCGATGATAAACGGTTCGGCGTTCTTGTCCAGGGCCTGCAGCTGCTGTGATTCCGCCGATTGCGGAAACAGGCTCCGGATCGCGTCGACAATTGCTTTGCAGCGCTTGTATTGTCCGCGTTTGAACGCGTTCTCCGCCTCCTGCAGCAAATCGTCCGATAAAGCCGATCCCGACGTCTCCAGGATCGATCGCGAACGGGTCGTGTCTTTCACGTTCGCCGGCTTTGTACCGAATTCCTTCCCGCGCGTGTCCGCCGCGATTAAATCGCCCGTCTCGTCTATCCAGAATGAGCGCGTGCCCGTCGCGTTGTATTTCTCCGGTACCGCTATGCAGGTAAATCCTTTTTCATCCGCCCGTGTCAGTTTGAAATAATATCCCGCTGCTGCCGGTGTCTCGCGTAAATCTGTCTGCAGTACATGATAGTTCGGCTCATATAATTTTTCGAAGAAAACGTATTCACCTTCTCCATCACCGTCACCGTCATTCAGCACGCCGTATTTTACATACATCTCCGTCATGGCGATTTCCCGCATCAGCTTTTCCGCGTCGGCTTCGTTTTTGAAAATCACCCGGGTGCGGGTGGTGTTCCGCGCGATGATAGCCGCGCTGCCGCTCAGAATGACTATCCACAGCAGGCTCGCTCCGACCGCGCCCCAGGCGTAATACCGGTCGGCCTTGTTCCTCTTCGCCCGCAATAGCGCTATAACTCCCAGGATTAAGCCGAACAGCCAGCCGATGCCCAGCAGCAGCGGGCCGCACAATCCGCATACCAGGGCCATGCGCGCCATTACCGCCGTGCCCTGACGTGAGGCCGGTGTCGCTTCCTCGTATGAAGGCGGCATCCGCGTACTGTCATACATGGCGATACTGTGCGGCTGAACGCTCACCGCAACCGGCATGCTGCTTTCCATCGCCGGAGCCCCTTCCAGGTTCATCACCAGAATCTGTACCCCCCCTATCCCCAGCATGCTCCCGGACGTTATCTCGGCCGTCGTAACCGGCGCGCCGTTCAGCGTCACATCATTCCTGCCGCAGAAATCCACCAGATACCAGCGCCCCTGCTGGCTGTATATCCGGGCATGATATTCCGCGATTGCGGGCGTGTGCAGAACGATGGTGTTGTCTTCCGCGCTGCCAAAGGTAATCGCCGCTTCATTCAGCTCAAAACTCTGCTGCCCGGGTGTGTTTGGATACAGTATTATTTTCATTGAATCTTTGTCAGGAATTAGTTGTCGTGCGCTGCTCTTCAATATATTCAAGCGCCATGGCGGCGGCATTCATTTCCGCTTCTTTTTTACTGAAGCCGCTGCCGCTGCCCAGTACCGTACCGTTTATACGTACCTCCACATCAAATTGTTTCATATGGTCCGGCCCTTCCGTCCGGATAATCCGGTATTCCGGTTCCATATGGTATATGCTGTGCAGTTTTGCCTGTAAGGCGTTTTTACAGTTGATACTTTCCTTCTCTTCGTCTACGCAGCGCAGCATATCTTTGAATAACCGCAGGATAATTCTGGTCGCCTCCGTGCCGCCGCCATCCAGATATACACTGCCTATCAGCGCTTCCAGCACGTCCGCGTGCAACGAAGTGCGCTCGCGCCCGCCTGTTGTGTCCTCACCATTGCCAAGCAGTATGAATGCCGGCAGCTTGATGCTTTGAGCTATCCGCGCCAGTGTCGCTTCGCTCACCAGCCACGAACGCATCAGCGATAATTCTCCTTCCCAGCGGTCGGGGTAATGCCGGAACAGATACTCAGACAGTATCAGCGATAATACCGCGTCACCCAGGAATTCTACGCGCTCATTGTGACGCACGCCATCCGTGGGATGCTCATTCACATAGGATGAATGCATCAGCGCTTTGCACAGCAGCCGTTTATCATGAAAGCGGTAGCCTAGCGCTTCTTCCGCCTCGCGCAGATGAGATTGAAATTCCGCGGGTACTTCGCGCAGATAATCTATCGATGGCAGATTCTTAAGTATCGTCGAATTCAGAAGACATCCCGATCCGGACCGGCCCGGCATCGAGTGAGTATCAGTCTTCCGCGACCAGAAACGAAAGCATTTGATCAAGTTTCTCAATTTTTTCCCTGGCTTCTGTCAGTTTAGCGCGCTCCTTTTCTACTACTTCTTCCGGAGCGTTGCGCGTGAATTTTTCATTGGCTAATTTGCCTTCGAGCGTTGCAACGTATTTCAAAAGGTCTTTCAGCTGTTTGCCGATGCGACCGGCTTCCACCTTCATATCAAGCGCGCTGGCCGGAAACAGATATATCGTTGCTCCACTGCTTACCTGGCTGGGCAGCGGTTTCACCGGCATGAATCCCTGGTCGATCGTCAATTCCGAGGCTTGCAGAAATCGGGTCAGTGTTTCCCGCTCACCTTCCAGAAATACCGCTGTCTCCGCCTCAACCGGCTTGATCGCAAACGCTACTTTCGCCGATGGCGGCACGCTGAATTCACTCCGCAAACTTCTCCCCAAACCTATCAGTGCGTACTTGTCATTCACGTGCTGCAACCCCTTCTCATCGCACCAGCCCCCTACCGCTTCCGGCCAGGCCGCTTTCACTAACAAGGTTTCAGGCTCATTCCCCGTTA
>CAZCLS010000040.1:0-8078 GCA_964499565.1 uncultured bacterium | reverse complement strand
ACCGCTTCCGGCCAGGCCGCTTTCACTAACAAGGTTTCAGGCTCATTCCCCGTTACCTCGTGCAGCAACCGCCATATCTCTTCCGTTTCAAACGGCATCACCGGATGAAGCAGCCGGATCGACGTGTTTATTACGCAGGCTAACACGGTTTGCGCCCGGCGCCGTTCTTCCTTGTTCTCTCCATATAACGCCGGTTTTACCGCTTCCAGGTACCAGTCGCAGAATTCATTCCAGAGAAAATCATACAGCGTCTGGGCGTACTCGTGAAAATGATATTCTTCCAGCGCGTTGGTTGCCGCCCGCGTCGCCCGCGCCAGCCGCTCAAGGATCCATTCGTCATCCGAAGATAACGGCCCCTCCCCGATCTCCGAACGCAGCTCAGCCGGCATGCACACCGGGATTCCCGCTTCCAGGTTCATCATCGCGAAACGGCTGGCATTCCAGATTTTATTGGCAAAATTCCGGCCGATTTCAAACTTGGTACTCGTCAGCAAAGCCAGCCCGGAGGCCGCCTGCTGTTCTTGCGTTGCCCAGCGTGTGGCCATCTCCTTACGGCACTGTGAGCATGATAGCGTCTTTGCCATCAAATTACCCGTCGCCTGCGCCGTCAGTTCTCCGCAATGCGGACATTTGTACTGCACCGGCACCCGCACATCCTGCGTCTCCGTCGCCATCAACGCTATTGAATACCGCAGAGAATCGGCGCCATACTGGGTGATAATATCTTCCGGATCAACACCGTTGCCTTTCGATTTCGACATGCGCGCTCCCTGACCGTCCAGAATGGTCACATGCACCATCACATCATGAAACGGTATTTCTCCCAGGTTGTACAGCCCGGTCATTACCATTCGCGCTACCCAGAGCGTGACTATGTCGCGATTCGTTATCAGTACACTGGTGGGATACCAGAACCGCAGGTCCGGCGTATCCTCCGGCCAGCCCAGGGTCGAGTAGGGCCACAAGGCCGAGCTGAACCAGGTGTCCAGTACATCCGGGTCCTGTTCCAGCGTTATGCCTTCCAGCTCCGCCCCGTTGAATGCTTCATCTTCGGAACAAATCAGCCACTGACCATATTCATCGTCCCAGTGCCAGGCCACGTCTTCCCGCCCGCTGAACGCCCGCTGCAGCTGCTCTTCCGTGCAGTCCGGCGCGTACCAGATCGGTATGCGGTGCCCCCACCATAGCTGGCGGCTGATCGGCCAGTCCCGTTTCTCTCCCAGCCAGTCTAAATACATCTTCGCAAAGCGTGAAGGATGAAAGGTTATCCTCCCTGATGTGACCGCGTCCATGGCGGTCTGGGCCAGGTCGGCCATCTTGACGAACCACTGATCCGAAAGATACGGTTCGATCGGTGTCTTGGACCGGTCGGAATGTCCTACCTGGTTTTCATAGCTCTCAATCTTTTCAACCAGACCCTGCTCTTCGAGCGCGGCAACAACCGCTTTGCGCGCGACGAACCGGTCCATTCCCGCAAACACCCCGGCGTTCTCGTTCAGTGTTCCGTCGGTGTTCAATATGTTTATCATCGGCAGATTGTAGCGTAATCCGCACTCGTAGTCGTTCGGGTCGTGAGCCGGCGTAACCTTGACACAGCCGGTGCCGAACGCCGGATCCACCAGCGTGCCATCGGCGATAACCGGTATTTCACGATTCATCAACGGCAGCAGCACGCTGGCGCCGATTAAATGTTTGTAGCGCGGGTCATCCGGATGCACCGCTACCGCCGTGTCTCCCAGCATTGTCTCGGGCCGGGTCGTCGCCACTAAAAGATGTTCGCTGGAACCCTTGACCGGATAGCGCAAATACCATAGACTGCCTTGAACGGTTTCATGTATGACTTCATCGTCCGAAACCGATGTCTGCAGCATCGTATCCCAGTTTACCATGCGCTTTCCACGGTAAATCAGTCCGTCCTTGAACATCGTGAAAAATGTGTGCCGTACCGCCCTGGCACACACCTCGTCAAGAGTAAACCGCGTCCGTTCCCAGTCGCAGGAACAGCCCATTAATTTCAACTGTTCGATAATCCGGTCGCCATACCTGTCCTTCCATTCCCAGATTCTACGCACTAACTCTTCCCGTCCCAGGTCGTGGCGCGTCAGGCCTTCCTCCTCGAATATCCGTTTCTCCACGACCGCCTGCGTGGCGATGCCGGCATGGTCGGTACCCGGCTGCCACAAGGTTGTCATGCCCAGCATGCGATGGTAGCGGGTTTGAATGTCCTGCAGCGTGTTGTTGATCGCGTGCCCCAGGTGCAATGCCCCGGTTACATTCGGCAGCGGTATCATTATGCAATATGGTTTGCCGTTTCCGTCCGGCTCAGCCCGGAAACTTTTCGTCTCCAGCCAGCTCCGGTACACACGCTGTTCAACTTCCGCGGGATTATATTGTTTCGCAATCTCCATAGTCTGTTCCTGCTCTCCGTTCATTTACTGCCGCTCAGGCTTTCATTCCTTCCGGGCCGCGTCGCCCTTCGCCTTCATCAGCTTGTATTCCACCGAATCTATTATCGCTTCATATGACGCTTCAATTATGTTGGTCGATACCCCTACCGTGCCCCATACATCTTGTCCGTCGGTCGATTCTATCAACACCCGTACTTTCGATGCCGTGCCCGAAAATTCCTTTATCGTCAGGACCCGGACTTTATAATCAATTAACGAAATTTCTTCCAGGATCGGATAAAACGGCCGCAAGGCCTTGCGTAACGCCGAGTCCAATGCGTGGACCGGTCCGTCTCCTTCAGCCGCGGTGTGCTCCTCTTTGCCCTCTACCCGCACTTTCACCGTCGCTTCGGATACAATCGCTCCATTGCGCTCCTCATCGATTACCCGGAACCCGAGGATCTCAAATGAGGGCGTGAACATCCCGCGCGAACGCTGGACCAGCAGTTCTAAACTCGCGTCCGCCGCTTCATATTCATAGCCCAGATGCTCGCGCAATTTTACTTCCTCTACCACGTCCTGTAGTTCCGTGCCATTCTGCCCTATGTCTATTCCCAGTTCCTTGGCCTTGAAAATAACGTTGGACTTCCCGCTCAGTTCCGATACAAGTATGCGCCGCGTGTTGCCTACCTGCCCCGGCTTGATATGCTCGTACGTGCGTTCATTGCGCTGAATCGCGCTGACATGTATACCGCCTTTGTGCGCGAACGCGCTCGCGCCCGTGTATGCCTGGCGCTTGTTGTGCGGTATGTTGGCTATTTCGTCCACATACCGGCTGACTTCCGTTAATCGGTCCAGCGTTACGTCTGTCGTGCATCCCATCTTTAACATCAATCCCGGTACCACTCCTGTCAAATCAGCATTCCCGCAGCGCTCGCCGATCCCGTTGATTGTTCCCTGCACGTGTGCCGCCCCCGCTGCGACCGCCGCCAGGGAATTCGCTACTCCGCAGCCCGAATCGTTATGCCCGTGAAATCCGATCTGCACCGCCGGGAATTTCGCGTACACCGCGCTGACAATCTCATGTATCGTATCCGGGATGCACCCGCCGTTCGTGTCACATAACGTTAAACAGTCCGCTCCGGCTTCAACTGCCGCTTCCAGTACCGCCATGGCATAGACAGGGTCGTCCAGATACCCGTCAAAAAAATGTTCAGCATCAAATATCGTTTCGCGCCCGTGCTCCTTCAAATACGCTACCGAATCCGCTACCATGGCCAGATTCGTTTCGCTATCCACCCGTAATGCTTCGCGCACATGCAGCAGCCAGCTTTTGCCGAAGATTGTCACAACCGGCGTTTCGGCCTCGATCAACAAGCGCAGATTTTCATCCTCTTCGGCCGCGTGCCGCGCATGTCGGGTTGAACCAAACGCTGCTATTTTCGCATGACGTAACTTCTCGCCCTTGATCCGCTGGAAAAATTCTATGTCCTTCGGATTCGACCCGGGCCAGCCGCCTTCAATATAATCGACACCGAGCGCATCCAGTTTGCGCGTGATCAGCAGTTTGTCCGTGCAGGAAAAATTAACGCCTTCTCCCTGCGCTCCGTCTCGCAGTACCGCGTCATACACGTAAATCCGTTGTGGGCTTGTCTGTTTCATTGGCCAGTATCATCCCGGGCTCTCGCCGCGCGAACCATCGCTCACAGGCCGGAAGGCCTGCCGATATGCAAAAAAACCCAACATGCACATGGCACGGCGGGCTCGCGCGTGTCTGTTATCATTCTTCCCGGCGCTGCCTCACGTCTGCAGCCCCGTATCACTTTACTAATATCTTATGATTATATCGTTTACGCCGTTTTTTTTCAATCTGTTGACAAATGCCCGCCTCTTTGTCACAATATGATTCTCAGCCTGCTTGTTTATTAACTCATTTTCAGGAGTATCTATGGTCCCTAAAGCAGTTCATATCGGCCTTATCGGCTGCGGCATTGTCGGTACCGGTGTGGTCCGCTGCCTGCTCGAAAACAAACGCTATATGGCCCGCCATCTCGGCTTCCCCCTCAAATTGCTCAAAATCGCCGACCTTCAGCCCCGCCGTAAACGCCCCTTTACTATCCCCGCAGGCCTCTTTACGTCTGATGCTAATCTCGTTATCAATGACCCTGATATCGATATCGTCGTCGAACTTATCGGCGGTACGTCCGTTGCTAAAGATATTATCATCGCCGCTATGAAGAAGGGTAAACATGTCGTTACCGCCAACAAAGCCCTGCTCAGCAAGTCCGGCCTCGAACTGCATCAGACCGCACGGGATTGTGATGTCGATTTTTATTACGAAGCCAGTGTCGGCGGCGGTATCCCGATTATTAAATCTATTCGCGAAGGCTTGTCCGCCGACCGTATCGATTCGGTCCGTGGTATTATCAACGGCACCTGTAATTACATTCTCTCCCGCATGACCGATGACGGCCTGAGTTTCAAAGACGCCCTCAAAGACGCCCGAAAAAACGGGTATGCCGAAGCTGATCCTTCTTTCGATATTAACGGGATTGATGCCATGCACAAAATCGGCATCCTGACCGCTAACTCTTTCGGGCAGTGGGTGCCCCAGGACCGGATTTATGTTGAAGGTATTTCACACATCTCCGAACTTGACATCAAATGCGCCGATGAAGTCGGGTATGTTATTAAATTACTCGCCATCGCCCGCATCTACCACGGCGCCCTGGAAGTCCGCGTGCATCCTACCCTCCTGCCTAAACAGTCGATGCTGGCCAGTGTGCGCGGCGCGTTCAATGCCATCGAAGTCGATGGCTATCCGATCGGCCGCACCCTCTATTACGGCGAAGGCGCCGGGATGAATGCCACTTCCAGCGCCGTTGTGTCCGATATTGTTGATATCGCCCGCAATATCGGCCCCGCCTCGCATACCCGCATGCCTACCTTTACATTCATGAAAAAAGAATTGCCGCTCAGATCTATCGATGCTATTGAATCACGCTACTTCCTGCGCTGGCGCACGGACGACCGCCCCGGTGTCATCGCCTCTATCTCGCGCGAGTTAAGTAAACGCTCGATCGGTATCAGCGCGGTCATCCTGCATGAATTCGCCCGCGTTCAACCCTATTCCATTGTTACATTCATGACCCGCGAAACTACCGAGAAGCAAATGCGCGCGGCGATCAAATTAATCGATCAACTCCCCTGTATCCAAACCAGCACATCCATGATCCGCGTTATCTCGGAAATGTAAACCATGCTGTTTTTTTCTTATCACACATTGTGTTCGACACGGTATCCTGCGGATATATCGGCTTTGTCGGACATGTCGGACTGGTCAGACTGGTCGGACTGGTCAGACACGACTCACGACTCACGACTCATGACACACAACCGGCCTCGCCGAGACCGGCTACAAAGCTCCCATTACTCCACCGGCGGGCGGACGCAAGGCCCGCCCCTACACATCATTCCTGAACCCTGAACCCTGAACCCTAACAACTCCATCACCCATCATCCATCAACCATCACCTCAGAATGGACTGCGCCATCAGCCCGAAATTCGAAAAGACAAAATTATGAATCAGTTCTCCGTTGAAAAGATACCGGCGCTCTACCCGGGCCGACACGGAGGTGAACACTTCGTACGGTATCGTTCCCATCTGCCCCGCGAGTTCATGGACGCTGATCACATCGTCAAGCTGTCTGCCAAGCATCACTACCTCATCTCCCGGCATTACATCGTTGATCATCCCTATGTCTACCGTTGTCTGGTCCATGCTGATCCTTCCTACTACGGGATAGCGCATGCCGCGAATCAAAACCTGGGCCTTGTTTGCCAGACAACGGTGATAGCCGTCGCCATACCCGACTTCAATTGTCGCTATCTTTGTATGTTTGGTCACTTTATGTTCCGCGCCATAACCGATCCGCTGTCCCGGAAACACTTCTTTGACAAATGTTACATTCGTTTTCCAGCTCATCATCTGTTTCGTCTCTATTCCTTTGCGCACAAGACCATCCGCGCTCGGATACGCGCCGTAAACCAGTATCCCCGGCCGTACCATGTCATAGTCAGAATGAGCCATGTTCATAAATCCGCCGCTGTTTGAAATATGACGAACCGGAATTTCGATTCCGCGCTCTTTCAGAAATTTCAGCACCATTTTGAATCGGTCATGCTGTCCGAGCGCATATTTGATGTTGTCTTCGTCCGCCGTGGAATAATGGCTCATTATTCCTTCTATTTTCAAATTACCCAGCTGCGCCGCCTTAAATATATCTTCCAGCTTGTGCTCCGCGTCAAACCCGATCCGCCCCATTCCCGTGTCTACTTTGATGTGAACCGGCAGTTGAATATGCATGCGCCGCGCCGCTTCATTCATCCCCGTCGCGTTGTCCAGATCGACAACTATCGGTGTAATCCGATGCACAAACAACGCTTTGACATCGTCCGGTTCACATGGTCCCAAAACCAGAATGCGGGCTTCAGGCACATACGCTTTTATTTCCAGCGCTTCCCGCGGCGTTGCCAGTCCCAGCCATTCTACCCCGAATTCATGCGCCGCTTTCGCGATCGGTTCCAATCCGTGCCCATACGCGTTCGCTTTCAACGGCAGTAATATCTGACATGCGTGCGGCAGCACTCCGCGAATGCTCTGCAGGTTGTCCCGCAACGCGTTTAAATCTATTTCAGTCCATGAATAATACATCGTTCCGTCTGCTTCACTTGCGTGTTATCTGTTCATAATTCCCGTTCCGCTGACATTTGTCACTCAAAACATAATCCGCATTCCGGACACGAAACACTCTCTACCGCTAATGCCGCGCCGCAGGCCGGACAGCGTTCTATATCGTCCGTCCCATGCTCGCGCTCCTGTATGTCCAGGTCTTCCTTCAGCTTCCGCTCGATCGCCTGCCGAGCCACATCATGAAGCGCCGCCTTGACAACCACTATATAATATCCCCGGTGCGCCATGTCCGGCCGTACCCGGTCGGCTACGTCCATCTGGCACGCTATCTCCGCTTCGTCCAGTATGCGTATCGCGTATTTGCAGTCTTCCAGATTGCCGATATGCACTACCATGTACTGTTCTGCGTTCTCTTCAGTGTTGGTCGGTTCCTGTTCCATATTTTCCTGTGCTGTTTAGATTCCGCTATTCGTTACGGCTATACTGTCATTATAGTGCACTTTTGCCCGAATGTCAATTCAGGTCAAGTCGCGCAGGTGCCGTTTTAGTAAACGGTGTATAAGCGATAGAATCAATACGCTGCCCATCAGAATATAGGCCGTTTCAAAAGAATATCCCTTTGAGGCAAAGCCCAGCGCGGTCGCTGCCGCCGGCGGATGCTCGGTGTCAGTTATCACCATCACAAACATGGTAATCCCTACCACGAATGAATATACCAGCACTTTCATCCATATCGCTTCGTGCGGTATAAATGAACATACACTGCCACACAGTAATCCTACGAATTGTCCCCCGATTACATTGCGCGGTTGGGCGGTTATAATCGTCGGCATCGCGAATATTATAAAAGTCGTGGCGGCCATTGAAGCGATCACTATCACGTTCGGCTGACACACAAGAATAACCGCAAATGTCAGCATGGCTGCCACACTCTGCAGAATGTAATTCCTCCAGTGCTGTTTGAATTCCGCTATTGACTGGGCTATCGCTTTCATGG
>CAZCLS010000039.1:0-15135 GCA_964499565.1 uncultured bacterium | reverse complement strand
GAAACTCATTCACCCCCGGGATGAACCCGGAGGGGTCTTTTGTTGAACAAGCGCGTATAAGCGGCCACATTCCTGAACCCCGAACCCCGACAACTCCCTTCACCCTTCCTCCCGGTCCGGCAGCGAGCGCGTGCCTGCTTCTATCTCTCCCAGTTCCTTTACGTCTGTTCCGTCATCAGCACGTAATTCGCGGAATTTGCGCAGTCCGGGCAGTAAATTCCGCTGAAACGACCCGATCGCCTTGTTAAATGCCCCGATTGCTGATTCCAATCCCTTCTTTATGTCAGACAGATGCCCGATAAATACATTCGCCCTGGTATACAGTTCTTTCCCAAGATTGCTGATTTCCCGCGCGTTTTCCTGCAAGGCCACTTGCCGCCACCCGAACTCTATCGCCCGCAGCAATGCGATCAGTGTCGATGGTGTTGCGATTACTACTTTGTCTTTCATTCCGTCATCTATCAGAGTGGGATCATTCTGTAATGCTGCCGTTAAAAAATGATCTCCGGGTACAAACATAACCACAAATTCCGTTGCCGCGGTGAATTGTTCCCAATACCGTTTCTGCGACAGCATCTGCATGTGTGTGCGCATATGCCGGGCATGCCGTTTCAGGCTTTCATCCCGTTTGCTCCCGTCGGTTTCTTCGTTCGCCTGCAGATAGGCGTCCAACGCCACTTTGGCATCCACCACAACGCTATGCCCATTGGGCAGGTTTATAATCATGTCCGGCCGCAGCCGTCCCGTGTCTGTCGTCGCTGATACCTGTTCCTCAAAATCAACATGAGCCACCATGCCCGCTAATTCTACCACCCGCCGCAAGGTTGTTTCTCCCCAGCGCCCCCGCACCTGGGGCTGTCTCAGGGCATTGCTCAGGTTTAATGTTTCGACCCGCAGTTTCTCATTCGCTTCCGTTACCCGTTTCAGTTCATTCGCCAGCCGGCCATACATTTCCTGTCTCTGGGTATCAAACTCAGTCAATTTTTGCGCCAGCGGTTTCACCAGTTTTTCAAGCGATTCCGCGTGGTTTGAAAGCATTTCCCGCGAATACTTGTCCCGCTCGCCCGCCAGTACGAAAAATCGTTCGGTATTCTTATCCATCTGCTCAGAGGCCAGGCTTTGAAACGCTGTTTTCAACTGTTCTTCAGTTGCCTGTTCCCTGCGCACCGCTGCCCGCGTACCCAGAAACCATCCCAGTGAAAATCCCGCAATCAATGCGCATATCCCTATTGCGATAATAAGTGTGATCCACATAATTCTTTATTCCCTGATGTTTTATTTTTTTTCTACCGTAGCATTGTAACATAGCCCCGATGATTTTACAATTCACTCGTTATTGCTATTATATCAAAAGAATAAAAAATGATGCTGGTAGGAATACCAATATATTTATATTATCTCTGTTTCCCGGTTTCTCTTTGATTTTTACCTGCTGGATTTTTTGTCCTGAAAATGATATATTTAGGATTTTGTTGGCTTTTATTATTATAATATAGTAGAAAATCATGAAACAATATGTCATCGCTTTAACGTGCATAGCATTTCTCTTAACCAGTGCGGTTACTGCAAAAGTATGGAACATTGATGTCACGGATATTCCGAGCATGGACTTACAGGATGATCCCAATAACACTATCGTGTCAACAAACTTGGGCCCTGGAACGATCATCACCGGCATCGGCTGGGACTTGACAATCGGCACAATCGGAACAAGCTGGCAAAGCGAAACCGTCACCACATGGTCCACCGACGCAGGTGTGTTTGTCTTCGTGACCCCTGGCTCCGGCAATTCTTCTCCCGGCACAAACACCTTCTCAAGTGGTGGCATCATTGATCTGAATGGCGCCGGAATCGGATACATAACAAACATAAATGGAAATGTCTCTATTCAATTCTTTGAATCTTATGATGATTATCCCGATTCAGCCGATGCAAAGTATCTCAGCGGGACATACTCGGTAGAATACACTATCCCTGAACCAACATTAATCTTAGGCGCTTGTTTGCTTGCGGGATTGCTCGTTCGCAGGAAGTAACAGTGATAAGACCGTTTCATCCGGCCACAACCTTACAAGACTATTTCCCGCCTCACTGAGGCGGTTTTTTTTGAGCCAGCACTTAAATTTTCTTCCTGGTTCCCTTTTTAGTATACTATATCAATTGCCTTTTTAAATCCTGGAGGCTTCATTATGATTCCCTCTCGCCTGGCTTGCCTTTTCACCGCGGTTCTTTTGCTTATTTCGCCTGCCTTTGCCGGCAAGGGTGAAATCACTTTTGTCGAAACTGATGTCGACCTGCGCTCTAACGGTACCGCTGTCGTTGCGTATACGCTCCAGTGGCGTGTGCTCTCAGGCGAACTGCATGGATTTTATTTCGAGGGTGTTGACCGTCTGCCGGTCTCTACCTTTTCCAGTAAATCAAGCGCCGTTGATTCCGCCGGCAATACGTATCCCCTTGATATTTCCAGGGCAGGAGCGGGCAAATGGGACATCGTTTTAGCCGATGGCCAAGGCGTCTCCGACGGTACAGTCACGTTTCTGTTTGCCTTCGATACCGATTTCGCCAAAGCCGGCTACCTTGCCCGCACCATGCCCGCTGAAGGTGATGAACTGGTTGTCTTCAATTGGGCTCCCGTCCAGTGGGATGATGCCCGGCGCCAGGACCATTATACCCTTAAACTCCTCCTGCCATTCGTCCTGCCTCCCGACGTCGACCCTCGTCAATATGTTGAAGAACAGCGCCTGATTCTTACCGAACCTTTCATGAACGAAGAGTACAAAATTGATTATCAGCGCGGTCCGCGCGACCGGCTGCGGCTGGTTGTTCATAAAGATAATCCCGGCAACCGTTATCATCTCAAATGTCAATGCTATTTCCCTGCTGCCTGGTTCACTTTTCCCGACTATCAGATACCCCAGTCCTATACTCCGGCGGGTAATATAGAACAATCCGAACAAATTCCGGTTCCACCCAAAACCCGCTCAACCCGCTGGCTGCTTGCCGGCGGATTTCTGGTTATGATTGTTGTGTATGGCGGCGTTCTACTCGGCAAACACCGTTCCATGCTTAAAGCCCGTTACGGCCTGGATGATATCCGCTGGGAAAACCTGGATTGGACGCCGCCCAAACTGATTCTCTCCCATTTACGTAAACCCGGCAAAGTATGTTCTGATTTGAATCCTATCGAAGCCGCGTTTTACCTGGGTCTTCCCCTGAAACGTATCGTCAGCGGTATGGTCGATGCCATGGCCGCGGAAGGCTATCTTTCGATTGCGTCCGAATCACCCCTGCGGGTTGCTGTCCTCAAAAAACCGGACTTCACTTTTCTGGATGAATATGAAAAAATGCTTTTCAATTCTCTTTCAGATGATGGTGAATTCTCTCAGAAAGAATTGGAAGATTTAATGAACCTGACGGTTCGCACGATCCAGAGAAAAGCCTGGGACGCGGATATCGAAGCGACCAAACAATTTTATACCGGCAAAATTCAGGATTGGTATGAGAAACATGCACCGCAAGATCAACAACCCGCTGACGCGCTTCGCGATGAAGGCTGGTTCTACTGGTATTATGGTAATCATACCTATTATCGTCATCAGCACGTTTTTAACCGCCAACCCTATCGCCATGAAACTGCTATTCCCGTTGATGTAGACCATCTCATCCAGGGTTCCCTCAGCACTGATCTTGTGCTGGATATGAATGTCTGTCATGACGCCTGCCACTCCGCCTGTCATTCGGCCTGTCACTCCGCCTGCCACTCCGCCTGTCATTCCGCCTGTCACTCCGCCTGCGTGAGCGGCGGTTCGCATTAAATGAAATTAGATATGAATTCTGACACGAAACAAACCATTAATCCAAACTGCCCGGCCACCGCGGAGCTTGCCTGGGTGGATGAATTTATTACTAATGTTCGTCCTTATATTTTTGTAAGGTTGGAAGACAACCTTTTGATTCAACGTCCCAACAAGGCCCAAAAACTTAATCCTTCGGGTGCCCGTATCCTTAAAGCTCTGCTGGACGGTTCGCCTATCAATAATCTGCTCACGAACCTTAATCCTTCTCCACAACAATTCAAGGATATTTCCCTCTTCTTACTCGCTGTCAAACACCAGCTGGAAGGTAAACTGGATGAGTTCACGTGCAACCCGGCCGTAGAATCCCGGCCGTTCGAAATGACCTTCAGTTCACTGCCGGTCTTGTCGGAAATCGCTCTTACCTACCGCTGCAATCTGTCCTGCGCCTTCTGCTACGCCGGCTGCGGCTGTAAATCCAATGGCGAATCGTCTTCACCCGATATGACTGCAGATCAGGCAATTCGCATTCTGCATCTGCTCTATTACGATGCTAAGGTTCCCTCCGTGAGTTTTACTGGAGGAGAACCGACTCTGATCCCCTTTCTTCCACGTTTGATTCGCGAGGCAAAAAATCTGGGGATGCGGGTTAACCTTATTACAAACGGAACCCTTATCACCCGGGATTTCGCGTTAGAGCTTGCTGAGCACGGCCTCGATTCCGCCCAGGTAAGTCTGGAGGGTACTTCCGCCCTCACGCATGACGCTTTGGTACGTTCCGCCGGCGCCTTTGAAAAAAGTGTCGCGGCTGTTCATTACCTTAAAAATGCCGGAATCGCAACCCATTCAAATACTACCCTTACCCGGCTGAATATGGATGATTGCAGCTCAATGCCCGCCTTCGTGCGCGACACGCTGGAATGCGAGCGCTTCAGCATGAACCTGATTATTCCCGCTGGTTCCGGCGCCATTAATTCGGATCTCGTTGTCCGCTACAGCGAAATTGGTCCTTACATTGAAGCTATGATTCTTGCCGCGGAACGTGCCGGAGTGGAATTCATGTGGTACTCTCCCGTTCCCATGTGCATGTTCAATTCTGTTGCCCACGGCCTTGGTAATAAAGGCTGCAGTGCCTGCGACGGCCTTATCTCTATCGCTCCCGACGGCAATGTGCTGCCCTGTTCGTCATGCCCTGATCCGGTCGGTAATATTCTCAACCAGCCGTTCCATTCCATCTGGCAGTCTGGCAAAGCCCGTTACTATCGCGAAAAATCGTTCGCCTTTGAAGCCTGCAAGGCCTGCTCTGATTTTTATATGTGTCATGGCGCCTGCCCGCTCTATTGGCAGAAAATGGGATATGATGAAATCGAAAATTATTTAACCCTGAACCCTGACAACTTAACTAACCATCAACCATCAACCATCAACCATCAACCATCAACCATCAACCATTAACCATTAACCATCAACCATCAACCATCAACCATCAACCATCAACCATTAACCATCTACCATCTACCATCCATGAATGCTTTGCTCCTTACTCCTGATGAACAGAACATTGTCGTTTTTCATTTTTTCCGTAATCTTCACTACCGGCTTAGATTGCAGATAAGTCTGCTCGCAATTTTCTCCGGCCTGGCAGTTCAGTTCTGGATGAGTTTTGAGCTTCCCGGCATTATCCTGGTCCTGCTTGGAAACCTGCTGCTGTTGACCAAGGGCTATGATAACCGCGTTACCGTCGGGCGCTATGATCCCGGAGCGGACTGGGTCAAATCCGACCGAAGCAAATTGAAGGAAATTAAGGATTTTGACTGGAAAATGAAACAGTGGGACCGTAGCGCTTTGGACGTCACTAATCCACTCGGTATCGTTCTGTTTGCGGTGTGTGCCGGCGCGGTTGGTTTCCTTTTCTGGCTCGGGTTAGCCTTCGGTTTTGTCACCTTCAGAATTTTGGCCGCCAATGCCGCGGTTCTGTTCTTCCCGCACTGGTTTACCGGTACCCGCTCAATTCTCACCAGGCCCGATTTGATCCTGAAAATCAACCTGATGGAAACCGTGGTCGACCAGGCTCCTGCGTGTCTCAAAAATTACTCGATTGACTTCTTTTTGCGCCTGGCAGGTAAAAAAGTGAAAATACCCGGTGATGTTAAGTTCAGAGTTTCAGCTGAAAACCAGCATCCCGACTTCCTCGGCTTCTATGGCCAGGTCGTTACCAATAAAGTGCAGGGTACCAGCTATCCCTATTTTTATGTCGTGCTCGTCGCTAAAAAAGGCTTTGGGCTTGAAAAGCTGTACGTCGCTTTTTCACCCCCCCAGGCGATCACCAGGGAGTTTAACATTCAGGATGATGTCGAGGTGTTTGTCCTGCGCCAAACGACTACTAAAAATTCCGGCTATCACACGAAACCCGCTGACGCGGTCTCTATCTTTACTCAAGGTCTGGCGCTCTTTGAAAAAACCTGCCCTCCTTCCGGTAACACAACCGCATAGGATTTTCGTCTTGTCCGCTTTGCATGGTTCCATCCCATCGCGGATTTAGGGATCGCGGCTTATTCCTCCCGGGTTCGTTTTGTTTCAGCCTGGATCGCTTCCATTTCCAGATATTGCTCGAACGTTATCTGGTCGCTGTCGTTTATTCCCATTTCTTTAGCGACATATTCTACTCCCATTACCAACGCGTACGGCGCGGCCAGCACATGGACCGATGTCGTTTCAAACAGCGTGGGGAAAAATAATTCAGCGAATGACCGCAGCCAGTCGATTGAATAATAATCAACCTGCAGCAGCGTGTTTGTATCCGCCCCCTGACTGACAAATCCTTCCATTGCCACCACCGTGTTGCTGACCGTCACCAAGTCGTCTTCAACGCAGTGAAACATTTTCATCTTCATCTGCGGAATCCAGTCGCGCCAGGCATCATTCTCGCTCAATAAATCTACGACGATGCTGGTGTCATCATCCAGCAATGTCGCGAATTCAGTGCTCAGAATGTCGCGCGGCGCATTGTAATTGGTAGGATTAACCATGCTTTTCGCCATCCATTGATTGATTTTTTCGGATAGCTTTGATGTGCTGTCGCGCTGATTATTTACCATCTGGTATAATACCGTGTTATACCCATCCGCCACTCCCGGAGCTGCAGCTTTTACTGAGTTGAAAATGCTGAATACCGTTGTTGTTTCCGCATACACGGCGTCATACCCGTTTAATACCAGTGGCAGAAAATACGGTTCCTTGAATGGAGCATGCTGGCGCATCACAAACAGCATCGCCTCGGATAATGAATACGGTCCGTCCAATGGTGCCGCGGCGCTGACCGGGAACTGCCCGGCATACTCTTCCTGCAGCCTTTGCGCCAGCGACATCGTGACATACCCGCCTTCGGAATATCCGATTAATCCCAGTTCCCCATCCCAGCGCGCTCCTCCGCTGTAGTGCTGTGAAAGAAATTCCGTCACCGCGACCAGCATATCAGCCGATGACTGTGATACCGTTTCGGTACAGTACGGCTGTTGATTCGTGTTAATTCCCAATCCGGGGTAATCTGCCATGCAGACGATATACCCGTATTTCTGTGCGAATATCATGCCGAATATATCTTCGGTATATAACAGGTTCAGCGATGGTGAACTGCCACGGTAGACCATTGTACCGTGCTGGTATGACAGCATCGGCGCCTGGAATGTTCCCGCACTGCCTTCGCTGCTTTTCGGTATGAATACAATCCCGCTCACTTTCTGCAGCACCCCGTGCGGATCAGGCGTGTAATACACCAGTTGGTACGCGTCAATTTCTTTAAAATATATGTCTTCAGTTATATATTCAATGATCAATAACAGATAACTGGACCAGTGCGATGGAGAACTGCGGTATAATTGGTATAACGCTTCTATCACATTCAGTATGTCATACCCGAGACTGTTGATATGGGTCGCACCGATCAGCTGCCCGGGCTGCGCGCTGACCTGAGACCGTTCTCCGCTGTCCACCCGGCATATGGCAAATCCTTCTCCCGCCCGGGTCCTGCACTTAAGCTGACAGTGCCCCGCGCCTGGGGGTACCGCTTTGCTATTGCTGCAGAGTACGCGTCCTTCCTCTTCCAGCCCGTTTGATTCGGCCTCGGCCTGCCTGTAGTTCTTTTTGTCTATCCTGCAGCGTATCCGACGGGTCCGGCCGGATTGCGGGTCGGTGTATTCCAGCCACATTTTCGGCGGCCGCATCCCGAAATAATACCCCGTTACTTCCTTTGTGCCCGGCCGGGTTACATCTCCCTCGATTCCCGTAAGCAACGGAGCCTTGACGGTGTAGTTCAGCGTAACCAGCACCGCTTCCTGTTTCCTGCCGGGTCTGTACCATAATGAATATATTCCCGCCCCGAGCTTGCGCTTCTGCAGCAGTGTTACTGATTGGGCCCCGCGGGATACTACTTTCAGTTTATATTCCCGCCCATTCGCTTCACTGCTCATCAGGTAAAATGTTCCCCTGGATTCAAATGCATTGACGCCGGGTATGTCTTGTGCGGTTACCGTCAGTTCGGTTCCATCCCCCGCGTGATATAACTTCCCCGCCGTTTTTAATTCGAACGCGTTTGCGGTCATTGCCAGGACACTGATTGCAAAAATACCACCACCGATGCAGCATCGTAACCCACGCGAGCTTTTCATGTGTTTGCTCCTGTTTGTTTTATTACCAGTATGCCTTCCGGCTATGGTGTTTTGCGATCCTGGAAAAACTGGTTGGCCTGCTCGATTACCTCTTCCACCCCTCCTGCCAGAAGCGTGCATTCAGGCAATGATTCCAGAAACCACTTGCCATAGTATTTTTCTATTACCCGCCGGTCTAAAATTGCCACCATGCCGTAATCGGACTTAGTCCGGATCAATCGCCCGAATCCCTGCCGGAACTTTATTACCGCTAAGGGAACCGTGTATTCCAGAAATGCGTTGCCCCCGTGCGCTTCAATGTATTCCGTGCGGGCTTCTATTATCGGCTCGGTCGGCACCCGGAACGGCAGCTTGGTTATGATCACTGATTGCAAGGCATCTCCCGCTACATCTACCCCGGCCCAGAAACTGTCTGTGCCGAACAACACCGCGTGAGTTGCGTTCCTGAATCGCTGCAGCAATGCGTCCCGGTTTTCCGTTCCCTGCAGCATCAGCTGCATCTGCATTCCCGCTAACTCTCCTTCCACTTCCCGGGCCATTTTGCGCATCAGGCCGTATGAAGTAAACAGTACGAAAGCCGATCCTTTCGTTATTCTCAGCAGCGCCACGATCGCGTCCCTCAACGTATGCTCTCCGTCAGCCGACGGGCGTGTCGCTTTGATAAAGGTTGTGTCTATATTGTTCGGTATAGCAACGATCGCCTGGCGATGATAATCAAACGGTGTCGGCAGCAGCAGCTCCGATACAGCCCGGGCCTGGCCCTTTTCGCGGTTTTGTCCCGCGCAGGCCTCCTTATACTGCCGCAGCCCAATCCGCGTTTCAATAAAATCAAACTTTTTTCGGGACGTTAATGTCGCTGACGTCATTATTACGGTTGGAAACTGCTCGTATACATGTGTTATCATTGCCGCTGATATGTCCAGAGGCGCGCGTGACGCGCTAACCCTGACGAACGTATCCTCGACACTTGCTTCCAGCCAACTTACAAAATCGTCACCGGGTTCGCTGCAGATGGCATCGATAACATCCGCGAACGCTTTCAAGCGGCTTATGTGCGCTTCCACATCTACCAGAGCGCCGGACAGCTTTTCGTCTTCCAGCGGTATCTGACTCACTTCCTTTGTTATCTCCCGCGCCGCCTCGACAAACGAACGGGTCTCTTTCATCAGCGCCAGTAATCGCTCCTGGATTCGTTTCCATACCTCAGTCTCCCGACGCTCGGGTGTCAGACGGTACTGTATCGCTCCGCTTTCATCCGTCTTAATCGACCGGAGCAACCTGGCGATCTCCTCGAAATTGTCATTAACGCTGTAAAATAATGCCGAAAGCTTCGTGCGGCTGACCTGGTCAAGTTTGTTGTACAGCTCCTCCTGGTCTATCTCCGGATCTATCTTGCTGCTGTTGCGCAGCAGCAGTGTGGCCAGCAATGGCAGCGATCCCGTCTCCTTCTGCTGATGGGCCCGGTACAGCAGATTTAATGTCCTCAGGTAGAACCAGCGCGATATGCTGTTGCCGAAATGGGCTGTCGCTACTTCCTCAATATTATGCGCTTCATCAAATATTATCCGGCGATACCGGGGTAGTACGGTTGTGTCGGAATATATGCCGCTTTCCGCCCGCATTGCTATGTCGGAAAACAACAGCGCGTGATTGGTAACCAGTATCTGCGCCGACGATGCTTCGCGCCGGGCCATGCCGACAAAACATTCCCGCGAATGTGGACAGCGACTGTGAAAACACGTTTCTCCACTCGATTGTATCTTCTCCCAAACCCGCTGCCTTGGATAAAAATTCAACTCGGCCCGGTCCCCCCGCTTGGTCGCGTATGCCCAGTCCATTAACTGGTGCAGTTCGCGCGCGTCCTCATCTTCAAAAAAATCCGGCTCCTCTTCTATCGTCGTCAGTTTGCGCAGACAAACATAATTCTGCCGGCCTTTAACCAGTACTGCTTTGAACTCTTCGTCAAACAACAACCGCACTATCGGCAGGTCTTTGTGGATTATCTGTTCTTGTAAATTAATCGTGTGCGTCGATACCACTACCCGCTCTTTGTTGGCCAGAGCCCACGCTACTGCCGGCACCAGGTATGCCAGCGTCTTTCCCGTCCCTGTTCCTGCCTCTATCAATGATATTTTGTCAAAATTAAACGCGTCTACCACTTCCGCAATCATCAGCTGCTGCGCCGCTCGCTCTTCAAAGTTCGGCAGGCTGCGCGCCAAGGCACCATCCATGCCCATCAGCGCCGTCAGTACTCCCTTGTCTATCGGTACTAACTGCTCCGGCCTGACCGGCTCTACCAGGACGTAAATGTCTGTTACTTCATTGTTGACTATGTATGACGCTACCCCCGTCCATGCCACCTGGGCCGCTATGGTGACGTCCGCTTCGGACGGGTCTAACTCGCTGCCTGGATGATTGTGGATGGCAACATCGCCATACTCCGCCTGGCGCGTCACGGCCGCAACAGCGCCCCGCGTTCCCCGCGCGATTACGTCCACCTCCGTAACCATGCTGTTTTCATCGGTATGCCCGATAAAAAACACTTCTCTGCCGTCCGCGTCAGAAATGGCATTACGCATAACCGATACAGCAGCTTCTGTTATATATTCTTTGATTTCAGACATCGTATGTATCTATACTTCAACCTGCTTCCCGCCTCAAGCTTTTCCCTTTCTGTATCTGGACAGCCTGTTGTTTCGCGTTGCAGCATGCTCATGAAAAAACCGGATCGTTGAATCCGGTTTTTTATATTGATTCCGCTTTGTGCTATTCGCGCGACTCGCCCGGGCCCGGACGCCTGGAACCTTCACTGCGTTCCCGCGCTTCGTTTACTACCAGTTCACGGTCCTGCATGGCCCTGCCGTTCATCAGGGCTATCGCTTTTTCCGCTTCCTCGCCGGAACTCATCTCTACAAACCCGAATCCCCGGCTCCGCCCGCTGAACTTGTCGACTATTATAGTCGCGGCAATAACGGTTCCCGCCTCGCTGAATAATGATTGTAACTCTTCTTCAGTCGTCGTGTACGGCAGATTACCGACATATACTTTTGTGCTCATGCTGACTCCTTGTTTCATGCGGATTAATGTGCCTTGGAATTTTTAAGGTATTCCGCCAGCTTTTCCTGGGTGTGTACTTTCATCACGATCATCGCGTCTTTCGTGATCTTCGGCTGGGCTGCCACCCAGTGCGTGCCGGCCGGCGTCTTGCAGAATTCTATGATCGCTCTTAAATCTTCCGCTGAAAGATACTTCTCATAAATCGGTACCATCTTCGCCAGCATTTCATCCGCATCAAGTATTTCCCGGAATACATCCCGTAATTCATACGGTAATGTCTCGATCATTGTGTCTATTACCTGGTTAACCTGCTCTTTCGCGTTCGTTACCCGCAATAACTCCAATACTAACGCCCGCTTCTCCTGCGCGTACCGTGTTACCGGTGATTCAACACTGCCGGTGCGGATTGTCGCGCGTTCCGGCGCTCCCTGCACTAACGCTCCCGGGCTCAGGATTGCAAGTATGCAACTGATCAATATCATTTGAAATGCTACTTTCATAACAGCTCCTTTTCAATCTGAATTATATATGGTTTAATTGTAGTATAACTCATCATGCACGTCAAGATAATTTTATTTTCACCGGGTTTTCCGGTCTTGTCCAACCGTTCAAATCAGCAAAAACAGGCCATTATACCCGGCATGTTGACTCCAGTGGATTTTTTTCGTATAATAAAGGTCAGTTAAACCTTTATTTAACAGATAGTTACAATAAGGCATATTTCTCAAATGCTTGAGAATACTTATAACGCACACAGGGAGATTTTCAATGCCAAGAACCATAACGAAAAGCGAGTTGGTTGAACGTGTTGCCAGTATCACCTCTCAGGACCCGCAAAACGTCAAAGACACTGTCCAGGCTGTACTGGATGCTATCAGCG
Source organism: uncultured bacterium (assembly GCA_964499565.1). Taxonomy (GTDB): domain Bacteria; phylum Auribacterota; class UBA3054; order UBA3054; family CAZCLS01; genus CAZCLS01. The sequence goes on along the minus strand of CAZCLS010000039.1, from coordinate 2,737 downwards.
AATTTCTGGTCGAAGGTAACCGGATTGAATTGCGTAACTTCGGGGTCTTCTCAGTTAAACGCCGTAAACCGCGTATCGGCCGTAATCCCAATAAGCCCGAACAGGAAATCCGGATTCCCTCTCTTCCCGTTCCTACGTTCAAACCCGGTAAAATACTAAAATCGCGCGTTAAAGACTTGAATACATGATTGGTGCCCCCAAAGTACGTGCAGGCCTTGCAGGTGCAACAGGCTATGCCGGCAGGGAACTGATACGTCTGCTTGCACGCCATAACGGTATTTCCCTCGTTTCTCTCGCGCATGGTCCCGGTTCTCCGGATGCTTGTGTCAGTTCTCTCTTTCCGGAGCTGGCCGGTATCTGTGATTTGACAGTGCAGGACTGTGAATCTCTCATTAATGACGATTCACTCGACGTTGTCTTCCTTGCCTTGCCTCATTCCGCCGCGATGCCGGTCGCCCGGCAATTACTCGAACGGAATGTTCGCGTGATTGATTTTTCGGCCGATTACCGCCTCAAAAACGTCGCGGTATATGAACAATGGTACGGCGTTCATCATGCTGATGCCGAAAACCTCGCAAAGGCTGTGTATGGCCTCTGTGAATGGTATCGCGAGCAGATCGCCTCCGCCACCCTGGTCGCTAATCCGGGCTGCTATCCAACCGGCGCCCTGCTGCCCTTGCTGCCCCTCCTGAAAGACCGCCTCATCGATGATTCCCGCATTATCATCGATGCCAAAAGCGGCGTCTCAGGCGCCGGCAAAAAAGTCAGTCCCGCTCTTCAGTTCTGCGAGGTTAACGAGTCTTTTAAAGCCTATGGCCTGTTTTCTCATCGCCATTCTCCGGAAATTAATCAGGAGCTGTCCTTCGCCGCCGGCCTGGATGTTTCAGCTCAGTTTACTCCCCATCTCCTGCCCGTGCAGCGTGGTATCCTCTCGACGATCTATTGCGAGCTGCGCCCCGGCCTTGCTCATCAGGATGTCGCCCGCGCTCTGCATGCGGCCTATGATGGCGAATTTTTTGTGCGCGTTAAACCGCCTGGCACGATTCTGGAATTGAAACACGTGGTGTTCACTAATTTCTGTGATATTTCGTTCTTTGTTCAGGATAGTCATCTGATCCTTGTCAGTGTCATTGATAATATGGTGAAGGGCGCTGCCGGTCAGGCGCTGCAATGCTGCAACTGCATGTTCGGCTTCCCCGAATCCGAAGGGCTGCTGTAAGCCATTTCTTCTCTAAGATACGCGCATAACCATGTTTTTTCGTAACAGTAACCAGTTTTTCCATTCATGAGTGTTCGAGTTCGTTTTGCTCCCAGTCCAACAGGTATGCTGCATGTCGGCGGCGCCCGTACCGCTTTATTCAACTGGCTCTTCGCCCGCAGCCAAGGCGGCTCTTTTATTCTTCGCATTGAAGATACCGACCGTGAACGCTTCGATCCCGATGCCCTGGCCGATATTACCCAGAGCCTGCGCTGGTTAGGCCTGGATTGGGACGAAGGCCCCGAACGCGGTGGACCGTATGCGCCTTATTGCCAGTCCGAACGTCTCGATATTTATCATGCTCATGTCCGGCAGCTCGTTGACGCCGGTCATGCCTATCCCTGCTTCTGCTCCGAAGAAGAACTGGATGCTATGCGAACCCAGCAGAAAAAAGCCGGGTCTCAACTCGGGTATGACGGCCGCTGCCGTGCGCTTACTCCTGAACAGCGCGAGACCTTTGAACAGAGCGGCCGTAAAGCCGTGATCAGGTTTGCCATGCCGCGTCAGGGCTCGACCGACTTCACCGATGTCGTGCGCGGCCCGATTGTCTATCCAAACGCTCAGCAATCCGATTTTATCATTCTGAAAAGCGATGGGTATCCTACCTATCATCTTGCTAATGTCGTTGATGATCATCTGATGCGCATCAGCCATGTCCTGCGCGGCGATGAATGGATTCCCAGCACTCCCAAACATGTTTGCCTCTATCGCGCCTTCGGCTGGGAGCCGCCTGCATTCGTGCATCTGCCCGTTATCCTTGCCCCCGGCGGCGGCAAATTATCAAAACGCCATGGCGCCGCTTCTGTCCGCGAATACCGCGAAGCAGGCTATGTGCCCGATGCCCTGGTTAATTTTCTGGCCCTGCTCGGCGGCTCCGTTTCTTCCGATAACGAAATTGTCGCGCGTGATCAACTCGTCCGCGAATTTTCCCTCGTGAAAATCAATAAAACCGGGGCTCAGTTCGACCATGAAAAACTTAACTGGATGAATGGAGCCTATATCCGTGAACTGCCGCTGGACTCTCTGGTTGAGCTCGTTGCCCCCCGGCTGCGCCAGGCCGGCCTGATATCCGATGACACCGATCCGGCCCTGCTCACCTATGTTGCCGCCCTGCTGCAGCCGCGCCTGCAATTGCTCGGCGATATTGTCGATGCCGCCTGGTATTTCTTTTCCGATGATATTTCCTACGACCAGAAAGCAGTGGATAAATTCATCAGAAAAGATGGCGTGCGCGAAAATCTTGACAACCTTTTGCGCTGCTTCTCCGCTATGCAGGATTTCTCCCCCGCGGCACTGGAACCGGTCGTCGAGGAGTATCTCGTGTCCCATGAACAACCTTTAAAAAAAGTTGTGCATCCTTTGCGCGTCGCCGTTACCGGCCGGTCGTTCAGTCCCGGTATTTTCGATACGCTGGCCGGCATTGGCAAAGATCGTGTTCTGAAAACAATCCAACTTTGTCTGGATAATCTCTGCGCCGAT
>CAZCLS010000038.1:6924-15137 GCA_964499565.1 uncultured bacterium | reverse complement strand
AAATCAGGTATGTGAACGGACCGCAGATGATAAAAAGTGAAGACACGTTCCTGGTTGGCTATGTGCTCTTTGACAAAAAACCGGGATATGCCGAAGTGGATGTCGTCGAGCAGGCGCGCGATTATCTCAATTTTAAACGTAAAAACGGTGCATGGGAACTTCCCGCCGGAGTCAGCTATACCTTCGCCGGCAATTACGAAAACCAGGTTCGGGCGCAGAAAACATTGGTTGTTATCCTGCCGCTGGCATTATTTATCATTTTCATAATTCTTTATCTGCACTTCAAATCAACCTCCACCAGCCTGCTGGTCTTCTCCGGCATCGTTGTTTCATGGGCGGGCGGATTTATTCTGCTGTGGCTGTACGGGAAATCCTGGTTCCTGGACTTTTCATTGCTTGGAGTCAATATGCGTGAACTGTTTCAGGTGCATCCCATCAACCTCAGTGTCGCGGTCTGGGTCGGATTCCTGGCCCTGTTCGGTATCGCCAGCGATGACGGTGTGGTTATGGCGACCTATTTAGATGAACAGTTCAAGGAACCGCATGGCAACACAGTCCGTGAAATCCGCGAACGGGTGCTGCTGGGCGGTTTGCGCCGCGTGCGCCCCTGCCTGATGACGACCGCGACGACTATCCTGGCCCTGATTCCGGTCATTACCTCCACCGGTCGCGGCTCGGACCTGATGATGCCGATGGCCATCCCTATCTTCGGCGGTATGTCGATCGAGATCATCACTATGCTGATTGTTCCCACCCTGTATTGCGCGATAAAAGAGATCAAAGCTGAGCGAGCCGGTTGATTTAACGCAAAGACGCGAAGTTTTTTCTGGAACCACGGACGACACAGAAAACACAGAAATAATAGTCTTGCCCACTTGTACAGACTGGTAGGGCAGCCCATCCTGGCTGCCTACATATCCACGGCCGCCCATATGCATTCCTTTTCACACCAGGCAAACGTCCAGCAGTGCTTAATATTCTGTCAGACCTGTCGGACAAAACAAGCAAAACAATCGCATTCCAATCCCAAGCCCACGAGACAGCCCACGGCACGCGAAGTAACCACCGTTTGTCCTTAAACGGTGGACTATCCTGCATGCGCCTGCCATCATGCCGGAAAATATTCAGCGTACAGATGCATGCCATCCAAGACACCCGCGTCGGAACCGCGGGTGCTACTCCACAGCCCTCAAATCTTCGGCAATGGCCGCGGAGCAGTATAAGACCGTTCCGTGCCTTTCTCTTTTACCACAACCGGTATTTCAGCAGTATCCTTATGGCCGCTGGCCCAGGCTGTGTTGAAATCCTGGACAGTGATGAATCCATATAACTCTTTTCCGCCCGTCTTGACGACGACAAGAAAAACACCGTTAAACCCAACAACATGAATTTTGCCGAATGGATTGTCTTGCAGCTCACAACCGGTTTCCGTTACACCGCCTTCAGCCGGTTTGTTCTGGAGAGGAAATATGCCGTTGGCATCAGTTACACCGCTGTGCTCAGGTTGTTTATCGATCTTACGGCCATCGGTTTGATACACATTAATGACGGCATTGGTTATACGGTTTCCTTCCGTGTCCACAATGACCAGAGCGGATTGCTTCGGAAGGCAATACAGGTATTCACCAAAGTATCCGCGCCGTTTGCCTTTAGTCACGTTAAGACCGTGTACATCGCCCGGAGCATACAAGCTGTATAAGGTTCCCGGTGCTGTATGCGGATAAATTTCTCCGCCGCCCATCAGACCGCGATTGGCATATGAAAACCCGACACCGTTCACCAGGTTATCTTCCGGCTCGGTAATAAACTGGTAATCGTCGATCACACCGATCTGGTGAGACATTTCGTGCAGCCAGGCGCCGTCGGGCCTGCCCTGAAAGTTCTCGAAGTTCAGGTATGTGGGTCCTTGCTCGCTGGTGTCCCAGAATGTGTCTAACATAGTACAGCCGCGGCCGCCGTCAAAAGTAATGTCCTGCTCGCCAACCTGGAACGGACCCCAGGGGCACGTGTCCTGAATATGGTGGTCGTCCACGTATTCAAATTTACCGATCATTACCCGCGCGGTAATGCCGCTGGGAGCAAAATCATATTTCGATTCCGCAAACAATTGGTTCATAAAACGGGCCTGACCCTGCAGCCAGTCTTCAAAGGAGTAGGAACCGATCATATTGGCTTTCTGTTCGACAAACGCCTGGGTGCCGCGCTCAATCACATGCTTCAGCAGAATGGCATTGGTGCGGATAGTGAGTGTATTGTTGCGCGGACAGTAATCATCTCCTTCCGGTACAAGCGTGAATGTCAGGTCGTGGTCACCGGGGTCCCAGGCCCAGGTGAATTCAAATGCCCCTTTCTCGCGCGGTTTCAGCTCCGCTATCTCTCCCCTGCCGACTTCCTTGCCATCCAAAGTCCACACATAGCTTCCCTTCACCGGTGCTTTCCCTTTGTTCTGCACGCGGGCGGTAAAGGTGACTTTTTCGCCCGGGTCGGGATAATGTTTTTTGTCTGCATTATCGCACTCGCCTCTGTTTATACCATCATATTCATTAAGATGATAGCGTTCATAGGTTGGAGAGCGCTCGATAACAAGCACATCCAGGTCCGCCGCTTCCGTATCGGGCGGCTTATAGGCCGGTTGACGCGGACCGAAATGAACATCATCGATCATAACGTTATGGGCCGCGTACCTGGGGAGATTAATACCGCTGAAAGCTATTTCAAAAAAGTCGATGTCTTTAAGAGACGGATTAAGCCAGCGGAATATTTCCCAGGCCAGATCGTTTGTCAGCGGTACGCGCACCGTCTGCCATTCACCATCAGATTCCTTCTCGAACAATGACCCCCGGTCTTTGGGATTGATTCTGATAAACGGCCCGTCCTGGTTGCGCAGGAAAAGGGTCGGATTCGGTCCGCGATGCGTTATGCCTTTAGAAAATTTGACTTTGAATTCCAAATATTCAACGGCGCTCATGTCCCAGTTCGCATTTCGGAATTTCGGGAACGCGAAGTAATGCTCCTGCCCGGAACAGTAGTTCAAGACAATAGCGGTGCTGCCCGCGGCGGCTTGGTCTTTCGTTCCGGCGCAACGGGCATACCAGGGTCCCCAATCCTCAGCGCCGCAGGTCCAGAGCTCCGGATTTTCCGTGAAGTCGTTAGTGCTTGCCGGAATGGGCGCGGCATTGCTGAAGGAGCAGGCCCAGACGGTGATAATACTACAAACTATCGCGTAAAACCAATGTTGATTTGTCATGATCTTTTCCTTTGCAATCGTTAAAAAAATAACAATGTACGCTTAAAAGTATACTCTGACAAGGATTAAATTACCATACCTATTTGATGCAGTCAATTTGTGAGTATGAAGCATAAAGCGGACAGCAGAAAAAAACATACATAATAGAAACCACAGAATACACAGAAAAAAATAGTGCTTGTTCAGCAAAGTAGGGCAGCCCATCCTGGCTGCCAACATGGCCGCACCCGCACAAATGCATTCCTTTTATACATTCGCATGCGTATAGGCATGCACTATGTATTTGTCCGACCTGTCCGACTCGTCTAACCCGTCTGACCCGTCCGACATTTTCCCCTGTGCAATTAATACAATTGGGGTCGGACCGAGCTAACTAATTGCGAGTGAATAAAATAAGGGGTAAAAACAGGCTAAAAAAGGGCCTTACAGCTCGATTTAGGGGGTCAAATCGTGCAAGATGAAGCTAAAATCAGGGGTCTGGTTACAGTCATCTAGTTCGATTTAGGTGGTCAAATCGAGCTGTAAGGCCTAAAAACAGGGGGTAAAAAGGGGTTAAAATGTTTGCCATGAACATATTAGCTCGGTCCGACCCCGATGGCCCTAAAGCATAAAACGGAGAGCATAATTTAAAAAAGAAACCTAAAGGGAACCACAGAATACACAGAAGACACAGAAAAAAACAATAATTTACCTGACCTGCTTGTTCAGCAAAGTAGGGCAGTCCATCCTGGCTGCCGGCATGGTGGCACCCGCACAAATGCATGCCCTTTTTATACATTCGCGTGCTTCAAGTCGTGCTCTGTTTTTTGTCGGACTTGTCAGACTTGTCAGACCCGTCAGACATTTTATCCTGCACCAATCCTTTTGTCAATTAATATTTCTGCTTGTTACCGTTTGTTATGCAGGAATGGTTTCAGGAGTTCGGAACCGATAAGGGCGAGCAGGCCTACCGCCAGGGCTATGCCTAAATCGCGTGGGGAAAGAGCGGTGGTCTTGAAGACGGTCTGCAATGCGGGAACATAGATGACCAGCAGCTGCAGGATGAATGTCGCGGTTAAGGATATCAGCAGCATCGGATTAGTGAAAAAAGAAACCCGGAACACACTGCGGAATTCAGCACGATGGCCATATGCCAGTGCAAGCTGGGAGAAGGTGAGCGTGCAGAAGATCATTGTCTGCCAGGAGGGAGAACCACTGTGATGATACCACCAGCCCGTACCGAGCGACAGCGCGCCGCACACAATACCCATAACGATAACATGCAGGCCAAGGCCGCGGGCGAACACATTTTCATGCGGGTTGCGGGGCGGGCGCTGCATGACGTCCGATTCAGCCGGTTCGACACCGAGCGCCAGGGCGGGCAGGCCGTCTGTAACAAGGTTGATCCACAAAATTTGCAGGGGCATCAGGGGCAGCGGTAATCCCAGGAACGGAAAGGCCAGCATGACAATCAGTTCGCCGGCATTGGTGGTAAGAATATAGCGGATAAACTTGCGGATGTTATCATAAATCACCCGGCCTTCCTGAACCGCGGCGACAATCGTGGCGAAATTATCATTAAGCAGAACCATATCGGCAGCTTCCCTGGCAACGTCGGTGCCGGTAATACCCATGGCGATACCGATATTGGCGGTTTTGAGTGCCGGGGCATCATTAACCCCATCACCGGTCATTGCCACGACCTGGCCGCGATGCTGAAGGGCGTTGACAATAATGAGCTTGTGTTCGGGCGAGACCCGGGCGTAGACACTCACATCATCAACAATCGCGTCAAGCTGTGCGGGCGACATGGCAGCAAGGTCATGCCCGGTAATCACGCGGTCATTGTCGGTAATACCGAGCCGGCGTGCGATGTAGGCGGCGGTCAGGGGGTGGTCGCCGGTAATCATAACCGGGCGGATACCGGCTTGTTTACAGGTGCTGACCGCACTGGCAGCTTCCGCCCGGGGCGGATCGAGCATACCGATCAAACCGACGAACACCAGGTCTTTTTCCAGAAATTCCTCCGTCATTTCCTGCTGGGCGGGAACGGAATCAAGCAGGCGGTAAGCAACGCCCAGAACACGAACACCATTACCGGCCAGTTCATCATTCGCGGTTGAAATACGCTGATGATATTCTTCATCAATGGGGATCACATCCCGGTCCAAACGAACATAAGAACAGCAGCCGAGCATTTCATCGACAGCGCCCTTGCTGAAAACGATCGCGGCGGGATGTTCACTGCAAAGAGCGGCCAGCAGCGCCGGTGCGGATTTTTCAGAATCAGGAGTGCAGGTATGAACGGTAGACATCCGTTTGCGTTCGGAGGAAAAAGGAACTTCACCGGCGCGCGGGAACGCGGCATCGAGAATGGATTTATCCAGACCGGCTTCCAGGGCGCAGAGAACAATAGCGGCCTCGGTAGGGTCTCCGGCGGCACGCCGGTCGGCATACTGGCCGGTTTTGACAAGGGCAGCATCATTACACAACGAACCGCCGCCCAGCAGGAGAGAAAAGACAGGCGAATCAATCAACGTCGAAGAAGGCGCGGAATCAAGCTTCCTGGTAACAACCCGCTTGCCGGAAACGAAGCCTTTGAATTCCACGCGACTGCCGGCAACGTCAAGGACGGTCACCTGCATACGGTTTTCGGTCAGTGTGCCGGTTTTGTCGGAGCAGATAACGGTACTGGACCCGAGAGTCTCAACCGCGGTAAGGCGGCGGACAAGAGCATTGCGTTTGAGCATGCGCTGAGCGCCGAGGGCTAAGGCGATCGTTACGACAGCCGGCAGGCCTTCCGGCACCGCGGCGACAGCCATGCTGACCGCAGTCATAATCAAAATTTTGATCGATTCACCGCGCACCAGACCCATCACCACCACCACGCAAACAATAGCCAGGGCGGCCACAGCCAGACCTTTGGCTAATTGGGCCAGTTTCAACTGCAGGACCGTCGGGTGGCGTTCTACCTGCTGGATACGGTCAGCGATTATCCCCAGCTGGGTCTGCATACCGGTAGCGACAACCACGGCCGAGCCGCGACCGTATGTAATGGACGTGCCCATAAAAACCATATCGAGCCGGTCGCCTAACGGCAGATTTTCACCGGGACACGGCGCGGTAATTTTTTCCACAGGTTCAGATTCCCCGGTCAAGGCGGATTCATCGACGCGGAGGGCGACGCTTTCAACAACCCGGCAATCAGCTGGCACGCGGACACCGGCTTCGAACTGGACGAGATCGCCCGGAACCAGGCTGCGGGCCGGAAGATCCTGGGCAGTACCATCCCGCACGACTCGCACGGTAGGAACCGAGAGACGTTTCAAAGCGGCAATGGCGCGTTCGGCGCGGTATTCCTGCACAAAACCGAGAATGACGTTCAGGAGAATAATCACACCGATGGCTATACCGTCAACCAATTCTCCCAAGGCGAAGGAAACGACCGCGGCGATGACCAGGATAATAACCATAATCGCCGAAAACTGTTCCCAGACAATCCGCCAGGGACTTTTAAGGCCGGTTTCACGCAGTTCGTTCGACCCGTGCTCGAGCAAACGCCGGGAAGCATCGGATTGAGACAACCCGGTCTTGGCGTCTGTTTCAGTTTGTGTCACAACCTGGCTGGTTGTGAGCGTATGCCAGGAAGAAGTATCCATTATATTTTGATCGGGTTATTAACGCGGAACCAAATGAACAAGGTGGGAAAACCGGGTGGAAAGGTCATCTTTGTCAGCGTGCTGATAGCGTTCGGGCAGATAGCGCCGGTCTGAGCAGGAAAGCACGGCCGCGAGTTCCTGCAGTTCCAGCAGTTCGGGGCTGAGAGGGTCAATGAACGAATCAACCGCTTCCCGCATATCGGCAACGGTAACGGAGTCACGCATAGCGAGCACCGCGCGTTCTTTAGCGCGGATAATGACGGCTTCAACATCACTGCCGGTCAAAGCCGCTGTTCCGAATCTTTCGGCGACATAGGCAGTCATTTCATCATCCAGAACAACTTTTTTAGCGCGGGCGATCACCGTAAAGAGGTTGAGCACATCCTGTTCGTTCTGGGCGGGAAAGAGCGGAATACAGAGGCCGAAGCGGCCCTGGCGTTTCATATCGATCGCCAGCAGGTCGGGGCGGGAGGTCATCGCGATCCACAATTCCCGGCCGCGCAGGCTGGAATCACCGATATGGGCGGCTAACGCGGCAAACACGCGATTAGAAACACCACTGTCGCCGGAAGACGAACGCGAACCGAACACCGCGTCGGCTTCATCGACAACAACAATGACGGGACCAAGCGCTTTAATAGTCATAAGAATTTTAGTCAACTGGCGTTCGGTATCGCCGACCCATTTCGATCTGAACTCGCCCATTTCCATAACCGGCAGACCACACTCAGCGGCGAAGCAATCAACTAAAAACGATTTGCCCACGCCGACCCGGCCGGGCAGGAGGACCCCGCGTTCGAGCACATCCCCGCGACCGTTTTTGATCAGCCAGGCGAGTTCCCGCATGCGTTTTTTAGCTTCCGAATGAGTAGCTACCAAATCCAGGGAGACACCGGGCTTGGGTTCTTTGAATTTGACCAGGCCGAGACAATATTCTTCAATCAACCGTTTTTTTGCGGAAGCGACATACGTACTGGAGATGGTGGTATCATTATTAACAGCCTCGGCCATCAGGTGCTGAATACGGAGCAGACTGAGACCGGCGGTACGCGCGGCGAGATCGGCATAACTGATCTCACAGGAAGCGGGCCGCAGGGGATCGTCCGGGTCTTTTTCCCAGCGGGTTTGCAGGAACAAACGGCGGTCTTCCTGGTCGGGCAGGGTAACCGCGAGGGAGGCGATATGGGGATTCTGCAGAATATCCTCGTGTAATTCACCCGGGGTTTCGGTAACCAGGAAAATACCGGTATCAAGCTTCAGAAATTCGGGAGACGAAGCCCACTTCAAAAGAGTGACCAAGGCTTTACGTTCTTCCAGCCGCAAGCCGG
>CAZCLS010000038.1:0-6824 GCA_964499565.1 uncultured bacterium | reverse complement strand
GAGCGGTCGGGAAAGAAGCGATGTTTGAGGAATGATTTTAAAGGAACATACGATATCGTGTCGCCGGTTTGGAGGGGAAACAGGTCAAAAATATTGCCATGCAGGACAAACAGGGAATACGAAGCGCTGTTCCAGCGCCGGGCAAGATTCCTGCTCCAGTCTTTGAGCGGCAGGGGCGAAAGGGAGGATTGAGAGACAGTGTTCATGAATCAGTGAAAACGGTGCGCCATGATACCAGGGCGCGGGATTATTTCGTCCGGGATTTCTGTGTTCGTGGTTTTGTTTTTTGTTCTTCAGGCGGCAGCGCGTCCGCGAAGCCGACCCGGGATTCCGTATCGGGGATATCGCCGACGATATCCTTGAATTCCGACATTTCGGACAGCCATTTATTTGTCTGGTCGAGATGCTGAACACTGGCATCGATCCGGCTTGACAACGCTTCGGTGTTACGGGACGCGATTGAATCGGCCCGGATAAGTTTGATCTGCTGAGCTAAGCGCTGCTGTTCGGAAATAAGAATATCGATATTTGATTTGGCCTGATCGATCCGTTCAAGCCGTTTCTTAAGCACCGCTAACCGTTCAGTGCGCGAGCTGAGCAGGCGTTCCTTGTATTGAATTTTATCAACGGGGGCGTTGCCGGTTTTCATTTTTTCAAGTTCGGTAGTCAACGCGGCAAGCTCCTGTTCGGCCTGGGAGCACAAGGCGGGGATATCATCACGCCGCTCGGTTTCGAGGAACACTTCCAGGGTCTGCTCAATGCTCAAGAGGCGCAGATAGGTCCACATAAGTTCATCAAGCTTGCGCAGCTGAGCATTCAGGGCGGACAGGTCGGACGTGACATTATTATCAGCGGTAGCGGTTTCAATATCTTTGCATACCCGGACAAGTTCATCATAGCGCGCGCGGCGGGTATCGGAGAGGGAGATAATCTGAGCGTCTCTAACAGCGCGGAACGCGGACAGTTTCTTTTCTTCGGATTCCCGGCGCAGTTTTTCGGTTTGCCGGGAAAGATACCGTTTGAAAAACGGTGAATCAGGGAGGTAGACCAGGCCCAGAGCGTACAACGTAGCGCCGAAAACCAGCGAGGCTATAGGATTGACAATTTCAGCGGAAACCAGACTGGCTCCCAGAACACCCAGGACAAACCAGAGGTGGGGTGTGCTGCGCAGGAAGTCGATAACCGTAGGATTCTGTTTTTCCATGTCAGGCATACAGCATTAACCATGATTTCTTAAACGCGCGCCGGGAAACGGCAGCGGTTTTTCATCGGGAATATCCTGTTCAAGACGGAACAGCAATTCCCGCACTGTCTGAGAGAACCAGGGTTGCGCCCGCATTTCTTCGGGTGAAATATCGGGCCGGGGAGCCTCCAGTTCCTCTACTAACCGCCCGGGATTGGAACCCATGCGGTAAATCCGGTCGCCCAAATAAACCGCTTCCTCGGCGGAATGGGTAACAAAGAAGACCGTCGTTTCCTGTTCGCGCCAGAGAGAGACCAGCAGTTCCTGCATACTGAGGCGGGTACGCGGGTCGAGCGCGCCGAACGGTTCGTCCATAAGCAGAATGCGTGGCTTCAGGATCAGGGTGGCAGCGATAGCGACACGCTGCTGCATCCCGCCTGAAAGCTCAGACGGGTATTTACGTTCGTTGCCTGCCAGGCCGACTTTTTTTATCCATTCATGCGCTATGGCATGCCGTTCGGGTTTGGGCATTTTTTTAAGTTTTAAGCCGAAAGCGACATTGTCCAGAAGTGTCAGATTGGGCAGCAGTGAATATTTCTGGTCGACCAGGCCGCGATTGGCATCGGGTCCGATAACAGGTTTGCCGAATACCCTGACATCGCCGCTGGTGGGCGGGAACTGGGGGGCCAAACCGGCAATAATTCTCAGGATAGTAGATTTACCGCAGCCCGAGGGACCGACGATTGTAATCAATTCACCGGAACCGGGAGTATTACGGACGACGAACGAAACATTCTGAATGGCAATTTTGGCGCGTTCTCCCGAGCCGAACGATTTAGTTACATTCCGGAACACAACTAATTCAGCCGGAGCGGAACTGACCTGAACGGGCGTTTCAGGAGAAAGAGTGATCTGATCAGTCATCGTGAACGTCTCCGGTACGGGAATAAGAGCAATCCGCCATACTTCCAGGCCATATCGCACAGCACGGCAATAGCGACAATAATGATAATGATGGCGAAAATGAACTCGGTATGGCTGCGGCGTTCAGCGACGCTCATGAGGTAGCCGAGACCTTTCTGGGCATTAACGACTTCGGCCAGAATAATCCAGCCCCAGCCCACGGCATACACGACGCGCAAATGGTCCCAGATATCGGGGAGCGCGACAGGAAAGAGGACATGGCGCACAAGCTGCCATTGGGAGGCGCCTTTGGTTTTAGCGACATCCAGATACGCTTCTTTGACATCGGAGATCGACTTGATTATCAGGGGCAGCAGGGCGACAAAGCAGGCAATAAACAGAAAGCCGATTTTCTGGACTTCGCCCGAACCCCACCAGGCCAGGGTCAGTGGAATGAAGACGATAATGGGAATGTACGCGCTGGCGACTTCAAGCGGTTTAAAGAAAGCGGCGATCGGTTTGTAGGAAGCCATATAGACGCCCAGAACAACAGCGGCCAGGGCGGCCAGAGAAAAACCGATTGTCACCCGTTTAAACGAGACAAAAGCGCTGAGCACGACTCCCTGTTCCCAGTGTAGACGGGGAAAAGCATGCAGCACCTCTGCCGGACTGGGCAGGATCAAGGGCGGCAAAACCCGGCTTTCAACCGTAGCGCCTTTGGTAACGAACCACCAGCCGGCTAACAGCAGGAGAACAAAAACAGCGGTAAGCCCCGCAGCCAGAAGGCGGTTAAGGTCTTTACGGACTGCCATGCGGGAAAAAATCACCAGCACCGTCAGAGCGGCGATAAAAACCAGCAGATACAGCACCGGGCTCAGAATCTTGAGTACAGGAACCAGCGAGCTCATTGATTACTTTCCAGCGGAAACACTTTTACTTCCACCCGTCTGTTTTTACGATTGTTTTCGGGATTGCTTGAATCGGTCATACCCGGCAAAGGATTATCCCAGCCGTTGCCAATCGTTTTAAACTTATTAGGATCGAACTGATACGTCTTCATAATCGCCCGTTTAACCGAATCGGCCCGGTCGTATGACAGCTGGCGCACCAGGTCGCCCGGAACGATACCTTTGCGGCTGGCATCGGTATTGCCTTCGATAACAACATAGGCATTACCGAACGAGCCGGCGAGTTCGCCGATTTCCTTGAGGGATTGAGTAATAGTCGGGTCGTAATTAGTGTTAATGACGGCACTGTTGGGTTCGAAGCTGATGATGACCGATTTAGTCAGGATAGCGCCATCCTCAGCTTCGGCTGTGCGGAAAATCGCGCCGGGCCGGAAGGTGGGCTGAGACAGGTCGATCACATTCTTGTATTCCTGCGACATATCGGCGATAACGCTGGCCGCCTTGACTTTAGAAGCAGGCAGCGGGACATCGATCGATCCCAGGGATTTGTAAATAGTCGACGCGCGGTTCCAGGTTACATCGAAATTAGCAGGATTCATGGGATCGAGCATGAACTTGTAGTTTTCGCGATAGTTGGTCAAATGCGCGTCGCCCTCGGCAATCCCGCCATCGGCGCCGATCATCATTTTGCAATCTTCGAGCGGGATGTTGTAGGCGGCCGACATAAGCTGGGCGGCTTTGGTAACATCAGCTCTTACCATTTCGAGGCCTTCGAAAATACCGCGAACTAGGTTGGCGACGATCGCGGGCTGGTCGCGAAAGAAATCATTACGCACCGCCCAGACATCGGCGATAAGGTGATTGGCGCTATCGGTACTCACGATCAGGCGGGTACCGGGAATACCTTCAGACACCGTATAAATATCGGGAGCCCAGCCGACGAAGGCGTCATAGGAGCTATCCTGAACGAAGATTTTAGCTGCAGCCGGGGCGGAGGAAGCCCAGCGGAAATCGATCGTAGCGGGATCAATGCCGGCTTCCACCAGCAGAGACATGATGAAATAATGGCTGGGAGAGTTCTGGGCCAGGACAACCTTCCGTTTTTTACCGGCAACCATGCGCAGATCGTTAATCGACCTGATATCTCCGCGGGCCACAATACCGTCACCGCCGTCCGACCAGTCAATCTGCTGACAGACGATAGGAACGGTGCGGGAGTCGCGTGCGAGGGCAGGACCGAAGAGGGCGATCATATCGAGGGTACCCCACAGGATATGGCTATGGCCGGTGGCAAAAAGGTCACGGGCTTTAACCGGATCGTCGACGATACTGAGTTCGACATAGAAGCCGTATTTTTTGTAAAAAACGCTTTCCTGGTTTGGCGCCAGGCCATTGTTCGCCATAATAATCGGGGCCCAGCCGGGCCAGACATTAATGGGGAACTTGACGACCATTTTACCGTCTTTTTCGGTTTTATCGTAATCGCTGACCCCGGTAACTTCAGGGATAGCG
This sequence comes from uncultured bacterium, assembly GCA_964499565.1. Lineage (GTDB taxonomy): Bacteria > Auribacterota > UBA3054 > UBA3054 > CAZCLS01 > CAZCLS01. The sequence goes on along the minus strand of CAZCLS010000038.1, from coordinate 2,318 downwards.
GACTCACCGATCAGGGAAACGTCGTCTGCTCCGGCCAGAAGTTTGCTTTTGACATCATCGATAGTCTTCTGGACTTCGCGCGTATCCAGGGAAGGTGTGGACGCCGGGGCTGATGAAGCCTTGGGGAAGATAGTATCACGCCAGCGCCAGACGCCGAAAGCGACAATAGCGAGAATAACAATAGTTAAAGCAATTTTGCCACGAGATGTCGTTGCCATGGGAACCTCCTCTTTGCAATTATTTCATGAAGTAAAAAATGACCGGCCGGGACCGGAAAATCATTCAGACACTTTTTGCCGCTCAGACGAACCGGCGGTTTCACCAGGCGGTTCGGTACTGTCGGACTGGACCATGCCCATTTTTTTACGATATTCTTCGAACAGCATTTTTCCGCGCGCTTTACGGGCTTCCTGCTGGTGCGAGATCGACGAACCCATTTCTTTCGCCAGGTCAAGCGTGGCACGCATCTGGCCGTGGCCGGATGCGGCGGACTGCCTGAGCTGCTGCATGGATTCACTCAGGTCTCCGCCCACCATGCCCTGCAGTTCGGTGATAGACCCTTTCATAAGCTGGGACAGATTTTCGAGTGAACGGCCGACCGCAACTTTAACTTTCACCTGTTGAAACTCCTGTTGAAAGCGCTGGATTTCACGGATGCTCTGGGCGATAATTTTGGTATTTTGCTCATACAGTAGTTCCAGGCTTTCCAGCTGGGCCATATTATCGGCAATATCCTGTTCTATGCCCGCGAGTTGTTCGGCGTAATGCGAGCCGTTATCGACATCGTTCTGGGCAGCAGCAGCGGCCAGCATACCCTCGAATTCCTGCTTCTGGCGCTCCTGGCGTTTAACCTGGTCTTTCAGCAGGGAAATCTGCCCCGCCAACTGGCCGTTGGCATAATGTGCTTTATCGGCTTTAGCCTTTGCGTCGCGGATACCGCGTTCAATAACCGCCTCATTGATAGCATCGGTTTCAGTCGCTTTCTCGGCAACGAGGCCGAGGTAGATGAACACGCGTTTAATGGCTCTGAAAAATCCCATGAGAGTATCTCCACTGAGTATTAGGCGTTAGAAACGCTACAATGATTATTCTTCTGCTTCAAGCAAAATCTTCCGGGTGAGAATATAATCAACCTGGTACAGCAGCTCCTTTTCATTAAGCGCTTCGACAACGGAAACATCGTGTTTTTTGACATTGTCAAAAATGGCCGAGGAAACATCAAAAGCGATAAAATGAACTTTTGGCAGAACGTCAGAAGAGCGGGGATTGCGCTTCAGATCCGCAAGTACTTTTTCCGGTTCCGGCCCGATCGTGTTTTTACCGTCGGTTATAACCAGGATGTGTTTGTGAAAGTATGAACTCTTTTCCAATACCGACCAGGCTTGTAAGACAGCTCTTCCGAGCGGTGTTCCGCCGGCCGGCCTGAACGCCCGTGCGGCAAGAACCAGCGTATTGGTAAACGGCTGTAATTGCAATGCGGTTTTCGTGTAACCGTTATCAAACGTTATCAAGGCTACATCTACCGATCGAGCCGGTGTATTGGTCGGGTTTTGAAGAAAAGCCGCCAGCCGATCGGAAAGCGATTGTAAGGCGTTCAACGCCACACGGCTTTTAGCGGATTTAACGCCTTGTGCGTCAGTAACCGAATCTGCCATGCTGCCGGACGAATCATACACAATAACCAGGGCAACAGCGTCCGCGGTTTCCGCCGCGCAACAGGAGATTCCACAGAAAAAAAGAAAGCCTGCCGCGTATAGACTGCGCACAAGAGATTGATACATTCTACATCTCCCTGGTGACCGATAAGGTACAGCCGGCGGTTAAATCCGTGAAATCAGATTACATGCAGTGCCAAGACCACAACGCTAAATACGGTCATATTATACTCTAAGCGCCGGATTGTTGCAAGTTATACGCTGCGTGACATATGTTCCAACGAGTAGTAAAAATATCCAGGCCGGTTCGGGGATAACCTGCGTAGCCGCGGTGGCGTACCATCCCAGGGCGATCTGCTCGCGTCCCAGGGCGTTCAAGTGACCGCCGTCATCCGAATAGGCATCCCACAGTTTCTGATAATCATTGCCGCCGTAGCTGAAAGTAATTGGGGAACCGTTAGTATCATATGATTCCATGTCGGCGATATCGAACAGCAGTTTGGCATTGAGACTGCAATAGGCACGCACGGTGGCATTATATTCATTCCGCAACCGGTTATTGCTGTCTTCATCGGTTGTCAGGGGCATTGTCGTGTATACAAACCGGGTGAGCGGGTACAAGGATTCGAGATACGTCATCAGTGAAAGATAGACAGCAGCGTC
>CAZCLS010000037.1:7993-15227 GCA_964499565.1 uncultured bacterium | reverse complement strand
CACCGTTTAGACTCTCATGGAGTGGGTTCTGAACCCGGTACTTGGATCTTGGGTGTCGCCACCTGCCATTTCTAGTATACTCTTTCCTATACAAATGTCAACTTTTTTCTTCTTAATCGAAATAGTTTTGTCTTCGGAGGGATTACGTCATATAGCCCGTAGCTTCAGTTGCGGATTGTGGTATTATACGAACGCTGTCCGTTCATCCTTCCACCTTCATCGATTCCCGCCAGACATATCCCGGCATAACGCTGCCACCATCTTCACATGCCGGATACGGTTCTCTTCACTGTCCTCATTTTCATAATTCAACCCATACGGCCAGAAATGCATCCGGTCCGCGTGCAGCACTGCTTCCCTCCCATCAAATTCACGCAGCTGCTTCAGCGCGTGTTCTCCAGTCCATTTCCCGCCGGTAATATTGTTGTGCCACTGTTCTACCGTGCCTACTCCCAGCGTATGCGCGATCTCATGCAGTGCAGTGCGGGTATTGATACTCCCACCGAAATTGATCCAGCCCTCATAATTCGCGTCCGCCGTCGGTGTGCCCGGGCTCCAGTTGGCGGTTACACACTTGGTAAAGATGCCATGCTCGTTGTATAAAGCTATCGCCGCTTCCATCGCTGCCTGTATTCTTTCCCGTTTCCCCAACGGCCATTCCTCCACTCCTTCTGACAAGCGGTAAGAAAGTTTTTTCGCCATGGACTGCACCTGCGCCACGTACTCTGCCCGTTCCCTGATCACCCACTCTTCTCCACCGCCTTGCTCCCGCGTCGGTTGCCAACCGCGTGTGTTTTCATGCGGCAACCTGATGATACTCTGTTCCACCAGCATCACCATTGTTGTGTATCCCGGGTCATTCCTGCTTGCCCATCCCGGCACCTGTCCCCAGCCGCCCGCCGCTTCAGCCAGCGGCGCCATCAATACCCGGCTTTCATCCGGCTGGGCTGCATTGATCAGCGCCCGCTCCGGAGAGTTAGTAACATGGTCGCCAAAATACGTCCGCGCCTGTTCCCGGACCTTCTTCACCCCTTCAGCGTCTATCCGCCGTTCCTCAACTTTGTTGGGAAACAAATCTCCATAACATTGCGCGTTAAGGTCTAACCAGTCTACTATTCTCTGGAAACTTTCACGGTCGATGTTCACTCCCCCGTGATTCGTCATCAGCATTGCTGGCACACTGTTTCCGTACGCAAAATATTCAAACGGCCGGCTGATGTTGGGGTCAGGCCTGTTCATGAATGGTTTGAGCCCCAGTCTGTGCTCTCCCCGCTTGATCAGCTCTGCCAACGACCGCGGCCAGGTGTAATTGCCGTCATGGATAAGGTTCACATCTTTTTCTGTCCGGTTCAATCCGTGGCAGCCGATGCAATACCGGTCCAATACCGGCTGGACCGTCCGCATGAAACTCAATCCGCCTTCATACTGCGGACCGGCCGGCGGAGTTATTCCAACCTGCGCTCCCCGCCCGCTCATCCCGGACGCGTCCGCGACAGGACTGGAGTCGGCAGCGCTGTGACATCCCACACAACTCCGGTTTTCTCCCCGCTGCAGGTAAATCAGGCTCTTCTCGGTCAATATCGCTCTCCCGTTCTCATCCAGTATCTGCAGCTGTAGCGACGTCTCCGCCGGCACCGTGAAAAATGCCGAACCGGTCTCGTCTACCGCTACCGTTCCTAACACTTTCTTGGGTATCTCTACCGGCACGGTCATGCTGCAGGGCGACCGCCCCGCCCTAGGCTGTACCCCTAACGCGTTTACCCGAATCGCTTTGATCATTCCCGGCTTGATCTTGTTTTCCGGATCGTTGCGGGTGAGATATACATTCTGCACATACAACGTTCCGGTCTTTGGCGCTTCCGCCGGCAGCATATCCGGGATTATCGGCGGCCGCTTCCGCGGACGCACTGCGATCGGTGAAAATGACGCGACCGACGGGTCTTCATAGATCAGTTCCCGGCCGCCGAAGGTGTCGATCAGGTAAATCGCCCGGTCATTCTCCGGCGGTACTCGCCCCTGGTTATGCACCGGATGATTGGCCCGCGAGACTAAAAATAAATTTTCAGTTACCGGATAGGGATGACTGTAATGCGGTGAAGGCCAGCCGTACGTTTCCGAGTATGGTGTCTCAGGAGTCAGATGCGTCAAGGGCTCTTCACCGTTCTCACCCTTGTTTATGTCTATCAGGACGCTTGTGCCCGTGTTATAACTGTGATGCCCCTGCGCTGTAGCAACTACTGTCTCCGTTCCCGGTATCGCCGATGCTTCGATCACTTCCATCGGATGCAGCGTGTCATTGCCGTAATAATGCCCCACAGATGTCCCGTCCGGCCGGCACCACCACAACTTGTGGAAATACATTTCGTGCCGGTTGGTGTATTCCCAACGCGTGAAAATGATCCGCCCGTCATTCAATATCGCCGGCTCATACTCATTCTCGTTCCCGAATGATAGTTGCTGGATTGCATTACCGTTCGCGTCACAGCGGTACAATACCCAGGCCGGATTGTAGCGACCGCCATGGCAGCGGCCGAATGTCTGCGAACGAGTCGAGATGAATATTATTCCTCCGTCCGGCAGATAACAGGGATCATTATCCTCGATAATCACCGTCGCCCGGTTCTGCCAGGTTTCAAACGTGTCCCTGGCAGTCCCCGTCAACTGGCGTACCCACGAACCATCAATCGCTGCTTCATACAGAAAAAAACGCTTGTGTCCCGGCGCGGTATGATCGCAGAACGCGAAAACGACCCGGTTGGCATCATACGATAGATTCGGATTGCGTGTGGCGCCACACGGAAGTCTGTTGGTCAGGATACTCGTCGCAACCGGTTCGGTCTTCCAGTCTGTCAGGATCGTCAAACCCGGACCGGGCCGGCTGTGCATGCCTAAGTGCTGGTCACCATTATGACTGTAGGTTGTCGGCGGATTGCGGTTGATCAGAATTTTTTCAAAATTCAGGGAGGGATGGTTAAACAGTATCTCCCGTCGCAGCGAGCGCACGCTGAAATAAAACGATTCGTATTCATTGGTCGGAATACCCTCTGCAGCCCAGTCTCGCTGTACTGCGGATAGCTCCGCACTCAAGGCGCTTACATTTGCACCGGCTTCAGTTACAACGGTAACAGTCGTTTCCGCCAGCGCCAGGGCATTGGATATCACGTCTCGGGTTACCGGCGTTGCTTCGCGCCGCCAGTGCTCGATCAAGTCCGCCCGGTGTGCCGCGCCACGTGCCGTTAGCAGCGAAAGACTCGCCAGCAGGAATACCCATACAATCCCAGTACGCATCAATCCTGATCCCATTGTATTACCATACCCTGTGTTTCGTACTGTTCCGCCGCAGAGCGAACCATGCCAGAAGTCCCAGTATTCCCGTGATGCCCGGTTCAGGAATGACCATAAAATGCCACGTGTCTCCCGCTATGAGACTGCCGTCCTCCAGCAGCGTGTCAATCCGCCAGTAGTTAGTCTGGTCATATTCCAGCGGCGCCGGCAGTGCCCAGCAGGTATTCGTGGACGCATACATCAGCGGTGATTGACTGTTTAATTCTGTAACCGTTTCAGCATACCGAACGTATTGGGTCAGTGCATACGGTGATGGTATCCAGCAGAGATACTCGTACTCTTCCGGCACACTGGTGCCCGGTGCCGGATCAGGATCAACCGGCATGCCATCGCAGAGTGAATGTATCGCCGCCGGTGATAACGCGTATGAATAAAAACGGACGTCGTCCAGCAGCCCGTCGAAATAATATGAAGAACTACCGTCTGCCTGGTAGCCGATGTAATTGTTCGTTGCCATAATTTCCAGCGGCGAATACTGAAACGTGTTCGTCGCTGCTACCGCGCCGCCGTTATAATAGATCGTCGCCGTGTTTCCCTTAAATACTAACGCGATGTGCGACCATACCCCTGTTGGCACTATCTCATCCACGCTGCAGATGCTGGTCACATCATGAGCCCGCAGCCGGAATTGCAGATCCCCCCCGGTTCCCAGCCGCAGATACGCATACGCAGCAAGGGAATTCCGGAACGTAAACAGGCGCTCATACCCGCTGCCTCCCCAGCGTATCCAGGTGCTGTAGGTGAAATCCCCGACATGTGAAATGGTATGCGGCAGCTTGATATACTGAGATTCACCGTTCAAACGCAGCACCTGGCCCCGATCGGGATCGATCTCGATCTGCGGATTGCCGATTAAATCAGCATCATAGCCGCTGTAACGGTCCGGCACGGTCGTTGTCATGCCCTGCTCGAACGAGTAGCCCGCCATGTCGCACCGAACTACCCAGACGGTACTGGTCGTGCAACACACGCCGCCCCGGCCGTCATACGCGCCGATAACAACATTGGTCTTTCCCAGGTCTGCCTGGCCGGGTATGCCTGAACAACTCCCGTCAGCCGATATTTCCAGCCAGGCCGGCCCATTCACTTTCGCAAATGTTGCCGTGTCATTCATGTCCCAGTCGAAGGTCGTGCCGCCAACATACGCGCTGTAAGGCGTGTTTACCTGGGCTCCCGGCAAAATAATCGCCTTGACAAATTCCGGTACATGATTGGTGCGCGCGTCACACGGTATCATTTGCAGGGCCGGGTCTCCCTGCAGATTCATGCCGAATAATACCCAGCGCTCGTATTCATTGTCTATCCGCGCTATCAGTTTGTGGGTGTAAAATACCCGGCCGATGTCAAATTGCCGCTCGACCGCAAATAACCGTAAAAATTCTTCCGTCAGCGCCTGGCCAATTCCGCCGAAATTGACCCGGCTGCACCCCATGTACACCAGCGCCCCGCCGGTTGCCCGTAAAAACGCTTCGCTTAAACATGGTTCCGCTTTCTCAAATCCCGCTGATAAACATGCCATCGTATGTACAAAACAGGTCTGATTCGTCAGGCTTATCGCGTCGCTTGAATCAAATCCGCCCGATTCAAGCCCCCACCCCGTGTACCCCCCGTGCGTGTAAAAGGTCATGATTTGCCAGTCTTCATTGAATCGCTTGCGCACATTGCTATCATTTTGCAGATATGTCCCGGAATCCGCATCCCCATCCCAGGATGTGATCGTGTCCGCAAAGAGCGCGATCCGCGTGGACGGCCACCTGCCGGCATACAACGTGTCGCGGTAATGTTCCCGCATCCATATCTCTCCGTCGCTTACGACCGGATGTTTCGTGTCCCGGAACTGCCGATGACCATCCGGCATGTAGTCCGCCGGCCGGTCGTCCCCCGTGTAACTCTCAAATAATTTAGCCGTGCACATCAGGTATTTGCCCGCCAGCTCGTACGGCGGAACAGTTTCATATGCCAGCACTTTGTCAATATAGATGTTTGCCTGCGCTTCAGTCCGTACCGGAATCCGCCCCACATACACATCGGCATACTGGTCGAATTCATTCTGCCCGTTGATGCCGCTTACCCGGTATTCTCCATAGATTCCGTCATTATCCCATTGATCCCATGAACCGTCCAGCCCCGCATAATACAAATCAGTCGGCATGTTGTAGATATCCTCGCCATAGGACGTTGCTATGCAGTCCCGGTCCGGCACAATCCGGTCATCCCCACCTAACGCAACATACACGGTTCCATGTGTGTTGACATAATCAATAATGCAATTCCGGATTTTGGTCTGAATGTCATTGCCGCCGTCCGGACGCGTGCCGTCATAGGCAGCATTGATTTCCTCTATCGTTACCAGCCGAGAACTCACCCCCATCGCTTGTGACCGGTGGATAACCAGGCGGTCGAACGCGTTGCTCAGCGCCGCGCTTGTTATCAGCAGGTACTCAACCGTTTCATCAGCCGGAAGCATTGCTGCCCGGGGCATCAACGCAACATCTTCTTTGTTTTCCACCATCGCCTGGATCTCCTTCATGAACCGGTGTGACTGCGGCGGTGGAAATCCATACACCGCAATCGGCACGCATTCCAATGCAATGGTTATCGTCCCGGCGCATCGCAGTATCTGCTCAGCCGGTATGCTCTGCAGAGGCTGCAACCGCACGGTCACGAGTGTCCAGCCGCGCAGCGTGCCCTCCTGCCCGGGAATAACGGCTGCTTCTTCCGGAAACGGCTGCGACGCTTCATATATGCCAGCATTCGGTAAAACACGCGGAACACGTCCGCTGCCGTCGGTCGGTGATGGCGGTTGCACCGGCGCTGTAATAACATTTGATACTGTCTGCCACTCACCCGCCGTGAAGGTCATCTTCGCTACCTTCGTTCCAGGTGGTATCACAAACTGTACGTCCTTGGTGGGAACATCCGGGCTGCCAACCGCCATAGTCCCGTTGCGGCATCCCGCTAATGTCACCCTGCTATAGTCTCCTTCCCGGCTGAACTGTAGATTGTCAGCATCGAAACTAAATGTTTTTGTTATTACAGTCGCTTCCGCCGAACGCCATTGCGTACCGGCAAAATGCTCAGCCCATGCTCCCGTATCACCAGCCGAAGCCACAACACTATAGTGAACGCACACTCCAGCTGTTAATACTATCAGTAATGTTCCTTTCCTCATCACACGTTCCTTGTTATTATGTTCCAAATACCGTTGCTCCTACGCCCCCACACCTCTTATTCCTACCGCCTCCGCTGCCGACGTTCATCCGCCACCAGCTTTTTCTCGCCCTTGTCCAGCTCCTCTTCAACGGCCTTTAATACCGTACTCTTCACGCAGTCCATCCCTTTCGAAAATATGCTGAAATTATCTATAGCTCCCGTGAAATATTTCCCGTCTATCCCGCGCCCCAGGTAGTTCTGCTGTGCTATGCTGTTCACATTCGGCGCTAATAGCTGATCGGGATTGATCGTCATCGTTCCCGTCGCGACCTGCTTGCCATTGACACACATCGTTGCCGTGTCTCCCTTCAGCGCGAAAGTAATTTGCGTCCACGTTCCTTCAGAAATCTTCTCCGAACCAGCAAGCTTTTCAGTTACACTCCCCTTTCGGGCTATAACCAGCGGTGTGCCGTTGTCGATTTCCAGCTGCATATAATTATCAGCATCCGCGCCAAACGACCAGACAGGCTGTGTTCCTTTCACGACCGATGGTTTTACCCAGATGCTGACAGTTATATCCTCGAAGTCACTCACCGACCGCTGCAGAATAATATAATCAAACCCGTCCATTTCAAGAAATCCTTTCCGTACTCCGTCGGTCTCGACCCATTCCGGCTCACTTTCAAGATACCCTTCCGCCGTGCCGTAATAATCTTTCGCGATCGAATCGCGCTGC